>JAYFNP010000031.1:0-2158 GCA_034933385.1 Burkholderiaceae bacterium
ACCCGGCGTTTGAAGATTGTCCGGGACATGACATCTGGCGGCGCGATTTCACCGGCGCCAGCGGATTGTTTTCGGTATTGTTTGAGCCGCGCTACACCGGCGAACAGGCCGATCGTTTCGTCGACAACCTGAAACTGTTCAAGATCGGCTATAGCTGGGGCGGGTCGCACAGCCTGTGCGTGCCCTACCGGATGGAAACGATGCGCAATTTCTGGAAAGGCGAAGGACAGCTGGTGCGTTTCCACATCGGCCTCGAAGACCCGCAAGATCTGATCGCCGACATCGAACAGGCACTGGCAGCGCTGCGACTTTAATCCGGCCGCGGCGGCGACCAGCTTCTGAACCGTTGCAGCAGTTTTTCCGGCTGCGTTTCGACCAGCAGCAATGCCGAGTGCTTCCGGCTGAGGAAATCCTGTTCGGCCAGATGCCGGAGAAAGGCCAGCAACCCATCGAAGAAACCGTGCGCGTTCAGCAAGCCGACTGGCTTGTCATGCAGCCCGATCTGCGACCAGGTCAGCACCTCGAACAATTCCTCCATCGTGCCCAAACCGCCGGGCAAGGCGATGAAGCCATCGGACAAATCCATCATCATCGCCTTGCGCTCGTGCATGTCCTTGACGATATGCAGTCGCGTCACGCCCTGATGGCCGACTTCCCGTTCCAGCAAGGCTTTGGGAATCACACCGGTCACCTCGCCGCCCTGGCGCAGCACTTCGTCGGCCAGCACACCCATCAGCCCGACATTGCCGCCGCCATACACCAGCGAAATGCCGCTTTGCACCAATTCCCGAGCCAGCAGCCGTGCGGCTTCGGCATACACTTCGGAAATTCCGCTACGCGAACCGCAATACACGCAAATCGATTTCATCACACTTTGCCCTGACAAACATTCGGCACGGAATGGACATTCCCGCGCCAGACGCGCATTACGCGACCAGCCGCGTCAGTCCCCCCATGTATGGCCGCAACACCGGCGGGATGTCAACGCTGCCGTCGGCCTGCTGGTAATTTTCCAGAATCGCGACCAGCGTACGGCCAATCGCCAGGCCGGAGCCATTCAGCGTATGCACCAGTTCCGGCCGCCCCTGCGCGTTGCGGAAACGTGCCTGCATCCGGCGCGCCTGAAATGCCTCGCAGTTCGACACCGACGAAATTTCACGGTAAGTATTCTGCGCCGGCAGCCAGACTTCGAGATCGTAAGTTTTCGCGGCGCCAAAACCCATGTCGCCGGTGGACAGCAAAACCACGCGATACGGCAAGCCGAGCTTTTCCAGGATCGCGCCGGCATGGCCGACCATTTCCTCGAGCACGGCGTAAGATTTTTCCGGATGGACGATCTGCACCATCTCGACCTTGTCGAACTGGTGCTGGCGGATCATGCCGCGCGTATCGCGCCCGTAACTGCCGGCTTCGGAACGGAAGCACGGCGTGTGCGCGGTCAGCTTGATCGGCAGGTCGTCGGCGGAAACGATTTCGCCGCGCATCGTATTGGTCAGCGTGACTTCGGCGGTCGGAATCAGGTACAGCGCCTCATCGTCGCCTTCCTGCCCGCCCTTTTTCACCGCGAACAGGTCAGCCTCGAATTTCGGCAACTGGCCGGTGCCGAGCAGGGTGTCGCCGTTGACGATGTACGGCGTATAGCATTCGGTGTAACCGTGCTCGCCAGTCTGCACGTCGAGCATGAATTGCGACAGTGCACGATGCAGCCGCGCCATGCCACCCTTCATCAGGCAAAAGCGCGAGCCCGTCAGTTTCACCGCCGCATCGAAATCCAGCCCGAGTTTTTCGCCGATGTCGACGTGATCCTTGACCTCGAAATCGAAGCTGCGCGGCGTGCCGACTTTTCTCACTTCGACATTCGCACTCTCGTCCGGGCCAACCGGCACCGATTCATGCGGCAGGTTCGGAATCGCCTGCAGGAAGTCATTCATCTGCGTTTGCACCGTAGCCAGCTGCGTTTCGTTTTCCTTCAAGCCGTCGCCTATGCCAGCGACCTCGGCCATCACCGCCGAGGCATCTTCTTTCTTGCCCTTGAGGATGCCGATCTGCTTCGACAGCGAATTGCGTTTGGCCTGCATCTCTTCGGTGCGGGTCTGGATGCGTTTGCGCTCGCCTTCACGCACGTTGAAGGCGGCGACGTCGAGTTCGAACTTGCGCG
>JAYFNP010000032.1:0-5402 GCA_034933385.1 Burkholderiaceae bacterium
TGCCGACCGGCACCGGCCCTTACATGCTGGCTGAACTGTACCGGCGTGGCGGCGGCATCGCGTCGCGCACGATCTTCTGGTCGACGTTCGGTTCGGTGGCAACGCTGTTTTTCTGGCTGGCGATTCTTTGAAACAGATTATTTTTTGTGCTTCCACAAAATCTGCTTGGCAATGCCGCGCAGGATGTTGACTTCTTCTGCTTCCAGATGGGCGCGGGAAAACAGCCGGCGCAGTCGCGGCATCAGTTTTTTCGGGTTATCGGCATGCAGGAATTCGAGCGCAATCAGCGCTTCTTCCAGATGGGAGAACATGCCGTCGATTTGCTCGACGCTGGCCGCTTGGCCGCGAAAACCGATTGCCGTTTCCTGCGGGTGGTCGCCCAGTTCTGCCAGCCGGCATTCGTAGGCCAGGATTTGCACCGCCTGCGCCAGGTTCAGCGACCAGTAATCCGGGTTTGACGGGATGTTGATCAGCACGTTGCATTTCTCGATGATCTCGTTCGGCAAGCCGAAACGCTCGCTGCCGAACACCAGTGCGGCGTGCAGGTTCGGATCGGCTGCCAGTTGTCCGGCCAGTGCGCGCGCCGTCAGCACCGGTGGCGAGAACACGCGCGGACGGGCGGTCAGCGCAGCGGCCAGATTGCAGCCGTGGATGGCTTCATCGAATGTAGTGACGATGCGTGCGCCGGACAGCACATCGTCGGCATTGCTGGCGAACGCCAGCGCTTCTTCTTGCGTAGCGACATCAGGCTTGTGCGGATTGAGCAGCACAAGGTCGGAAAATCCCATCGTTTTCATCGCGCGCGCGACTGCGCCGACATTGCCTGGATGATAGGTTTCGACCAGGATGAAGCGCAGGCGGGAAAAGATTGGGATGACTGCGGTCGGTGGATTCATTTAAAATATCATATTTGGTCGGGCGGAAAGTCTCGCTGCGCCCCGTTCTTTCTCATTTGCCTGGTGCAGCCTTTCTGGCTGCCGGCAACACGTCATTTTATAACGGAAGCTTTATGCAACCCATGCTTATTACGGCGATCAAGGCCGCCCGCCGCGGTGCTACGATCATCAACCGCGCTTCATTCGACCTTGGCCAGCTCAAGGTCACTGAAAAGAAGCACAACGACTACGTCACTGAAATAGATCAGGCGGCGGAACGAGCCATTGTCGAAGTGCTGCAAAAGGCGTATCCGACGCACGCGGTGCTGGCAGAAGAATCCGGCGCTTCGGACAATTTGCATGACGAAAGCGAATACGTCTGGATCATCGACCCGCTCGATGGCACCACCAATTTCATCCACGGCTTCCCGCAGTACTGTGTGTCGATTGCGCTGCAGCAGCGTGGAGTCACCACTCAGGCCGTCATCTATGACCCGAACCGCAACGACCTGTTCGTCGCCTCCAAGGGCGAGGGCGCGTTCCTGAACGACAAGCGGTTGCGCGTGTCGAAATGTGACAAGCTGGCCGATTCGCTGATCGGTACCGGCTTTCCGGCGCGCGACTTGAGCAAGCTCGACGAATACATGACGATGTTCAAGCTGATCACTGAAAAATGCCAGGGCTTGCGCCGTCCCGGTTCGGCCGCGCTTGATCTGGCCTATGTCGCTGCTGGCCGGCTTGACGGTTTCTTTGAAAAGGGCTTGAGCGCCTGGGATATGGCCGCCGGCGCGTTGCTGATTTCCGAAGCCGGCGGCATCATCGGCGACTTCAAGGGCGAACAGACGTATATGGAGCAGGGCGATGTCATCGCCGGCAACCCCAGAATCTTTTACCAGATGATTTCGCTTTTGGGCCAATATGCCTGATTTTGACGGGGTATAACCTAAAAATATGCCGTATGGCCAGGTATTCTGAGGCGTTTTTAAAATACTGGTGACAGTATATTTTCCGGACATTTTCCTCTGCAACGGCAGTTATTGCGCTTTTTGAACTTGCGACCGATGCCTCATCCCGACAGCCTGCACCTGTTTTGCCGTGTCATCGACAATTTCGGCGATGCCGGCGTCTGCTGGCGTCTGGCGCGACAGTTGGCGAATGAGCATGGCATCGCGGTCACGCTATGGCTCGACAACCTCGGCTGCCTGAAGCGGATGTGCGCCGAACTCGATGCGCAGGCAGACAGCCAGACCGTTCATGGCGTGACTGTGCGGCGCTGGCCGGATAGCTCGGCGCTATTCGCGCCAGAAGATGTCGCGGATGCGGTGATCGAAGCGTTTGCCTGCGAATTGCCGCCGGCGTATATCGACGCGATGGCAGCCCGGCAAAGGCCGCCGGCGTGGCTCAACCTCGAATACCTGAGTGCCGAAGCGTGGGTCGAAGGATGCCATGTGCTGCCGTCGCCGCATCCATCGTTGCCGCTGACCAAATATTTTTTCTTTCCCGGTTTCACCGAACGCACTGGCGGCTTGCTGCGCGAGCGTGACTTGTTTGCGCGACGCGACGCCTTCCAGCGCGACCCGGAAGCGGTTGCTGCATTTTTCGCGCGTTGCGGTGCGCATGTGCCGGCTGGCGCGGGCAAAGTGTCATTGTTCTGTTATCCGACGGCACCGGTTGGCGCACTGTTCGACGCGATGCAGGGCGGCGATGCACCGCTGGTTTGTTTGGCGCCAGAAGGCGTGGCCAGCGAGACGGTTGGAGCATTCCTGCAGCAGCGGGCCTAGGCGGGCGGTTGGGCGCCGCGCGGCGCGCTGACGCTGCATGTGTTGCCGTTTCTCGGGCAAGACGATTACGACCGGCTGTTATGGGCGTGCGACTTGAATTTTATCCGTGGCGAAGACTCGTTCGTGCGCGCCCAATGGGCAGCGCGGCCGTTTGTCTGGAATATTTATGCGCAGCAGGAAGACGCCCATGTCGTCAAGCTCGACGCGTTTCTCGGTCGGTACACCGAGTCGATGCCGCCTGCCAGCGCACTTACCCTGACGCGTTTCCACCTGGCATGGAACGGCATCCGCGACGCGTCATCGCTGCCGGAGCAGTGGCGCGATTTGCGCCAGTCGCTGCCGCAACTGGCGCAACATGGGCAGGCGTGGGCGCAGAAATTGGCGCAGCAGAACGATTTGGCTGCCACGTTGCTGCGTTTTTTGCAGAAAATCGGTTAAAATACGCGGTTTTGTTACACAGGCAGCATCTTGAGGTGTTCCGGCGGCACGCGCACCGGCGCAACCGGATGATTACCCAATATCCCATAGATACAGATAGACATTTATGAAAACAGCACAAGAAGTACGCGTCGGCAACGTGGTCATGGTCAGCGGCGAACCAATGGTGGTGCTCAAATCCGAGTACTCGAAGTCCGGTCGCAACTCCTCCGTTTGCAAGATGAAGATGAAGAACCTGTTGACCGGTTCCGCCCTGGAATCCGTCTACAAGGCGGATGAAAAGTTCGAAGACATTGTTCTCGACAAGAAGGAAGTTACCTATTCCTATTTCGCTGATCCGCTGTACGTCTTCATGGATGCCGATTACAACCAGTACGAAGTCGAAGCCGAAAACATGGGCGACGCACTGAATTATTTGGAAGACGGCATGAAATGCGAAGCCGTGTTTTACAACGAACGGGCGATTTCGGTCGAACTGCCGACCACCATCGTGCGCCAAATCACTTATACCGAACCAGCCGTCAAGGGTGACACTTCCTCCGGCAAGGTACTGAAATCGGCGCAAATCTCGACCGGTTTCACCATTCAGGTGCCGCTGTTTGTCGAGCAGGGCGAAAAGATCGAAATCGATTCCCGTACCGGCGAATATCGCAGCCGCGCGAAGTAATCCATTTCAAAACCACCCGCACCTCTCACGCTTGCGTGAACGGTGCGGATTGGTTCGCTAGTCGCCGACGATGGTCGGGCCGCTGGCTCCTTTTTCTTTTTTGCCGAACAGGGCGCGCAATTTGTCGCCGAATGTCGGTTGAGATTCCGGTTTGATTTCGGCTACCGGCGTCAGCAGCGCCTTTTGCAATTCGAACAGGCTTTGCGGCCGATCCAGCGAATTGATCTGCAGACTGGAGCGTACGATCTCGAGCAGTTCCGGCGAATACATTCCTTCAAGCTTGCCCAGATAGAAATCTATCTTGTCGTGTTTCTTGCGCTGATCCCATGGTTGCGGCGGCACGCCGGCCATGCACGCAAAAATTGACGCCCCCAAGCCGTAAATGTCGGACCACGGGCCAATCTCGGTGGTTTTGGTATACAGTTCCGGCGGCGCGAAACCCGGGGTATACATCGGGTTCAGCTTCGGGATGTCGGCATTGAACGACGCTTGTCTGGCAGCGCCGAAATCCAGCAGCAGCGGTGTGCCATTGACGCGCAGATAAATGTTTGCCGGTTTCAGGTCGAGATGCAACAATTTGTTGGCATGCACTTCGCGCAGGCCGCCGATGATCTGGCTGAAGATGTTGCGGATGTATTTTTCTGACATCAGCGGTTTGATGCCCTTGTCGCGCCGGTGCAGAATGTGATCTTGTAGTGAACGGCCCGATTCGTACGCCATCACCATGTAGACCGTTTCATTGGCGCGGAAAAAATTCAATACGCGCACGACATTCGGATGTGAAATCTTCGCCAGCGCTCGCCCTTCTTCGAAAAAACACTTCAGGCCGAGGTGGAAAACCGGCAGGTTGGCGGCCGACACATGGGAAACCAGTTCGCCTTGTTTGCGTAACGCCAGCGCGCTCGGCAGGTATTCCTTGATGGCGACCGCATTGCCTTCTTCGTCATAGGCCAAATAGACAATGCTGAACCCGCCGGACGCAATTTTCTTTACAATGCGGTATCCGCTGATTTCAAGCCCGTCCGGAAGAGGGGAATTGTTTTGGGTAGCCATCTTTTTTGTTGTATGGAACGCCGCGATTTATATTGTAATTGAAAATAGGTGCCGAATTGACGATACGTAGCATGACAGGATATGCGACGACCACGCGTGAAACCGCGGCCGGAACGCTGACGCTAGAGATCAGGAGCGTAAATTCGCGTTTCCTCGACCTGCAATTTCGAATGAACGATGATTTGCGCGCGGTAGAACCGGTGTTGCGTGAAACCATCATGAAGCAAGCCACGCGTGGCAAGATCGAATGCCGCCTTAGCCTTGGGCGCAATACCGACGCCGCTGCAAGCCGTGCGCTGAATATGCCGTTGCTGGATGAACTGGCGCGCTTTCAGGATGAAATCCGAGCGCGTTTTTCTGATGCGCCCCCGCTGTCAGTCAATGAACTGTTGCGCTGGCCGGGCGTGGTCGAGGACGCCGAAGCAGGACAGGAATCGCTACTGGCTGAAGTGCAGGCAGCCATGTCGGAGGCGCTCAAGGCATTCGTCGAAGCCCGTGCGCGCGAAGGCGCGGCCCTGACTGCCATGCTGATTGATCGGGTCGAAGCGATGGCAGCCATCGTGCAACGGATTGAGCCGTTGATTCCGC
>JAYFNP010000033.1:0-10015 GCA_034933385.1 Burkholderiaceae bacterium
TGGTGGCGATCTTCATCCGTTCGCCGGTGCAGGGTTATTTCGACATGCAGACACGCACCGAACTGACCGACGAAGCTGATACCGCGCTGCGCCGCATCGGGCGCGATTTGCATCTGGCTGTTCCCAACAGCATACGCCTGAGCGGCAATACGACGATGGAATTCCTGCAGACGCGTACCGGTGGGCGCTATGTCGCATCGCGAACCGGCAACGTGCTGGACTACGCCAGCGCTACCGATAATACCTTCAGCGTGCTGCCGGGGAGCATGCTCGATACGCCGCTGGCAAACGAATATGTGGTTATTTACAACCTTGGTATTCCCGGTGCTGATGCCTATGCGACGACGCCATTCGAGAACCGCGCGCGGATTACTGGGGCTACTGCCACCAGCGTTACACTGGCATCAGCATTTGATTTCCCGCTCGATTCGCCCGGCCGGCGTTTTCAGGTGGTGGATACGCCGGTGACTTATCGCTGTGATCTGTCGGCTGGCACGCTGACGCGTTATTGGGGGTATGCGATCAATGCGACCCAACCCGATCCTCCTTCTGGAAGTGGTGTGCAAAGCGCGTTGCTAGCGCAGGGGGTGAAAGATGTGTTGGATAAGGATGGCAAGGTTCTTAGACCCGGTTGTGCATTTACCTATGACTCGATCAACGAACGCCTCGGATTGGTGACGATGACGTTGTCATTGACCCGCAATAACGAAACTGTGACCCTGTACCATGAAGTCCATGTCAGCAACATTCCTTGAGCCGCGTTCCGACGGGCTGTCGCCGGTGCGTGGCAGCCTTCGGCAGCGCGGCTTCGCGCTGGTAACGGCGATTTTCCTGCTGGTGGTGCTGGCGGCGCTGGGTGCCGTGATGGTGACGCTGGCCACCGTTCAGCACACGACTGCAGCGCAGGACATCCAGGGCAGCCGTGCGTATCATGCGGCGCGCGTCGGCATCGACTGGGCGATTTACCGGATTATGGTGCCGGAAAATACCAATCCGCAAACACCGCCAACGCCGCCCAGCACATACACGCCTCGGGCGGATTGCTCGTTCATCCCGGCTACCTCGACGACCGGCAACCTGGGAACGCTGAATGGTTCGTTAAATGGTTTTGTGGTCAATGTGACTTGCAGCGGTGGGACGGATATCGCCGAGGGCGACAACACGATCCGCGTATTCACGCTGACCTCGCCTGCGACCTTCGGCGCAGGGGGTACAGTTGACCGTGTCGAACGGCAGATTTCGGCGACGATCACCACCTGCCGCAAGACCGCGACCGGTGCGCAATGCGTGACCGACGCAGAAGGCGGGTAGGTGGCAATGCTTGCGTGCTGATGATGAAAATGGCAGGGTATACGTTAAAAATATACTGTATGGCCAGATGTTCTGAGGCTGTTTTTAAATACAGGTGGCAGTATATTTTTCAGGTCAAAGGACGAAAAAACGGCGAGGTAAGGTTTTGTGCGAGATTGGACTGGCGGTAAGGAGTTGATATGAGCTTTTTTCGGCAACGTTACTGTAGTTTTTCGGCACGCAGTTGGCTGTTGTTGGCCGCGTGTGCGCTGCTGCTGGTGCTGCCAGATCGGGTGAGAGCAGATTCCGTAACCGCTAGTCCGACCGACTGCTGGAGTGGCGCAAGTTTGGGCAACAGCCGGACGTGGTCGAATGCCGGTTATGTTTATGCAAGCGATAATTATCGTGCGAATGCCTCAGTCAATGATAACCAGGTCACGAACTACCTGATGTGTACCGGTTATGGCTTCGCGATACCAACCGATTCGGTCATCAATGGCATCTCCGTGAATGTTGAGCGTTATGCCAGCGACACGCTCATCCAGGATTATGCGGTGCGCCTGGTCAAGGCCGGTGTCGTCCAAAACGGTGACCGTTCGACGACGTCAACCTATCCCACATCAGCCTCATCAGAAGCGTCAGAGGCGCACGGCGGAACGGCTGATCTGTGGGGTACGACCTGGACGCCGGAGGAAATCAATGCTTCAAATTTTGGTGCGGCATTTGCTGCGAAGAAAAATGGCACTTCCGGCGGGTCGCGAACCGTGTACGTCGACCATATTCCAATCGTCGTCAGTTATACGCCGCCGCCAACCGTGTCGTCAATTGTCCTTGCCAATAGCAGTCCAGCCAATTCAGGCGATTCGGTTTCGTGGACAGTGACGTTCAACCGCTCAGTGACTGGTGTTGACGCCAGTGATTTCTCTCTGGTGACTACCGGTACGGTTTCTGGTGCGAGCATTACTTCTGTGTCAGGCAGTGGTACAACTTGGACGGTTACAGCAAATACCGGAAGCGGTGGCACGGATGGCGGCACGTTGGGGCTGAATTTGGTGGATGACGACACGATCGTTGACGCAAATAATCGCAAGCTTGGTGGCACCGGAACCGGCAACGGCAGTTTTACCGGTGAGGTGTATTCGGTTTTCAATGCCTGCGTCGCGCCATCAAATGTTCCCTCCGGACTGACTTGCAGGTGCGACAATTTCAACCGCACTACGCTCAATCCATCGACAATTTTCAACTCCAACTGGATTGTATCCAGCAGCGACAGTACCAGCATTTTGCCGAATATTACCAATCAGGGTTTTTTGCGGTTGACCAACCGTACACAAAACAACGCCAAGGCGGCGACCGTGCCGGGTATTTTCCCGGCCAAGGGGAATTACATCTCGGTCGAATTTCGACTGTATGCCTATAACGGTAACAGTGCAGACGGTATCGGAGTGACACTGTCTGATTACACTGTGCCGCCGGTGCCGGGCGCCTACGGTGGCTCGCTCGGTTATGCGCAAAAAACCGGTATCAGCGGCTTTGCTGGCGGTTGGATCGGCGTCGGACTTGACGAATTCGGTAATTATCAGAATCCTAGCGAAGGTCGGGTCGGTGGTCCCGGTCCGCGGGCGCAGTCGGTGGCAGTGCGCGGCTCCGGTTCAGGCACGAGCAATTACCTCTGGCTGGCTGGTACGGCCGCCAATTTGTCTCCGACGATTGATTCTGCTTCGTCGCCCAGTGCTGCTCCCGGGCACCGTTATCAGGTAATCGTCGATGCGCGCGATTATACGGACAGCAATCGGGTCGCATGGGTCAATGTGTTGCGCGATACCAGTGGCGGTACCAGTTACAGTTCGGTCTTTTCAGACGGGGCATTCAATGCATTTACGTCCAGCGCACAGGCAGCCGTGCCTGATAACTGGCAAATTTCGTTTACCGGCTCAACTGGTACGAATTACAACATCCACGAGATCGGCAGTGTGCGTATCTGTGCCTCCACCCTCTACCCGCCGGGCGGTGGAACGGCCTCCAATTTCAATGCAATTGACAGTGCATACAGCCAGGTTCTGCAGAATTTCCTGAATGGTCATATCTTCATGAAAGTGGCCGGTGTGCCATTTACCTTGAGTGTCGCGGCTCTGGACAATAATCAAATCGTCTCTAGCTATGCGGCAACCGGTAGCAAGACCGTAACGGTTAATCTGGTGGACAACAGTGATGGCGTGTGCGTGATCGACAATAACCAAGCTAATTATTGCAGCAATGCTTGCAAGGCCAAGTATCCTGTCGCCAGCCAGACAATGACTTTTACTTCAGCAGACGCCGGCAAGAAGCAGACGGCCAGTTTTACGCTTGGCAAGGCATACGCGAATTTGGTGGCAATCATTAGCGATGACTTGGTAAGTGCTTGTTCGACCGACGCATTTTCGGTAAGGCCACAGAGCTTTGCCTTGACGACAGATGCGACCAATGCGGCCAGCAGTGGGGTGCCGGTATTCAAAGCGGACAACAATCCCTTCTCGATCAGTGCCATAGCGAATGCCGGTGGCTACAGCGGCACGCCGATAATCAACAACGCGAGCCTTACAGTCGTCAATCCTGCCACCAACGGGGTAGCAGGTTCGATTAGTGGAGTTTTCCCGGCGGCTACTGCTGGAACGAACAGTTCCTCTTCAACGGCAGCTTTCAAATATAGCGAGGTTGGCGCGTTCCAGTTAGCGGCGAATGGCGTGTATGACGATAGCTGGACTCGGGTCGACAGTGTGAGCGCTAAAGGCGACTGCGTCACCAACAGTTTTTCCAACGCGCTCAGTTCTGATGGCAAATATGGCTGCAATATCGGTACGACTGTAGCGACTTTATTTGGCCGCTTCATCCCTGATCATTTCACGTTGACAAACAGTATGGTGACGCCGGCGTGCGAGACGGGCACTTTCACTTACATGGGGCAGCCGTTCTCGCGCTTCCAGTTTAGTGTTGAGGCGCGTAACGGTAACGACAAAATTACCAAAAATTATGCGGGGGATTTGGCCAAAGGAACAGTTTTGCTCGTCGCAGAAAACAATGATGCGGCAACCGATTTGGGCTCACGCGCGTCTTTGCCAGCGACGTCTTGGCAGGCAGGTGTTTATAGCGTTGATACCCCGGCCCTCAGTTTCAGCCGTCTGTCGGTTCCAGATGGCGCGTACGACAACCTACGCTTCGGAATAAAGGTGAGCAGTGGTGAAACCAGTTTGGCAGAAACCGACAAACCGGTATTGCAGAGCATGGATATGAATGCCACAACGACAGGTATTTGCGGTTCGGCTTGTGATAGCAAGGCACTTGGCACTACTACGACATCGGTGCGTTTTGGCCGTTTGCGGCTGACCAATGCCTACGGCTCGCAGCGGCTGCCTCTGCCGATTCCGATGCGTGCCGAATACTACAACGGCACGACGTTCGTGACTAATACGCTGGATAGCTGCACCTCGGTTGTCAGAGACAATGTGGCGATGCCAGTCTATAAAGGCGCCGTCAGCAGCGCCAACATGACAGTGACCGGCAACGTGACCGCCGGCGGGACGTTCGTTAATGGAATCGGGCGCTTAAGGCTGGCTCAGCCGAATCCGATGGTGACAAAAAAAGGCAGCGTCGATGTTTGTGTCGATCTGGGAGTGGACACACCAGAAACTCCGGCGCGCTGTGTCGCCACCACGCCGATGTCGTTGCCTTGGCTGAAAGGGCGCTGGACCGGGGGCGACTATGTTGATGACCCGAAGGCGCGGGCGACTTTCGGGATTTACAAAAGTTCCATCGGCCGGGGCGCCAACATGATTTATATCCGTGAAGTGTATTGATTTAACGTTGGCTTCGCGTAACTCTTTCCGTGAAGCAAGATAGCTTTTGTTTGTCTGGTGTGTGCAATTCGAAAAATACTGTGGAGCGGGTTTAAAAAAGTGTTGTAAATATGGATGCAATAAGGAGGTTGTGTGCAAATTATCGAGCGCATGAGACGGACTTTCTTCATAATGTTCGATAGGCAACAACAATCAGGGTGCATACCCTGTCTGGTTTTTTTCGGTAAACGGTGAGCATGGCATTTTTTTCCAGAAAAAAGAAAACTCCGGGATGGCTGGCGATCAGCTTTCAGCCGGACGGGATTTGCGCGGCACATGTCCGGCGGGTCACCGACGCCCAGCCGGTGGTTGAGTGGGTGTCGTTTTATCCGGCCAACCGGAATGCGCTGGTAGAAACATTGGAGCGGCTGGAAAAGGATCGTGCTGTTTCTGCGCATGAGTGTTCCAATCTGCTGTCATTGGGCGAATACCAGATGCTGTCGCTGGAAGCACCGGCGGTTGCTCCGGAAGAACTCAAAAGTGCGGTTCGCTGGCGCTTGAAAGATATGCTGGATTATCACGTCGACGATGCCACGATCGATGTGCTGTCGGTGCCCGGCGAGAAGGGGGCCGGGTCGCGCAGCGATTCGCTGTTTGCGATCGCCGCACGCAACCAGATGATTCAGCAGCGCCAGACGATATTTGATAACGCCAAACTGCCGTTGCGGGTGATCGATATCCCGGAAATGGCACAACGCAATATGGCGGCTTTGCTGGAGCCGGAACGGACTGCATTAGTGGTGCTGTCGCTGAATGCAGAAGGCATGCTGGTGACGGTGACTTTCGGCGGTGAATTGTATCTGGTGCGGCAGATTGCCGTGACCGCCGCGCAATTGCAGCAGGCCGATTCGCAAGAGACGGCAGAACTGCATGAACGGATTGCACTGGAATTGCAGCGCACCATCGACCATTTCGATCGCCAGTATCAGTCGATTCCGGTATCGCAGTTGGTGCTGGCGCCGATGGGGCAGGGTGCCGAGCTCCTTCAGGATTACCTCTCGACCAACATGCATATTCCGGTCAGCTTGCTGGAGCTCGGTTCGATACTCGATCTGTCCAGGTCGCCTGAATTGAAACAGGTGGAAATGCAGCAGCGGTTTTTCCTGGTGATCGGTGCGGCTTTGCGCCAGGAGGAGAGGGCGCTATGAGTCAGCAGATCAACCTGTTCAACCCGATTTTCCTGCGCCAGAAAAAGCACTTTTCTGCGGTGGCGATGGCGCAGGCGCTGGGTGTGATTGTCCTGGGCGTGCTGGCGTTATACCTGTATTCGCTGTTCGAGTATCGGGGGGGCAAACAGGATGCCGACAAGGCAGCGGCACAACTGGCAGCGACCCAGCAACAGTTGGCCAAGGTGATCATCGAATACGCGCCGCGCAAGCGAAGCGAGGCGCAGGAAGAAGCGATCCGGAAAGCGCAGGCCGAGCTGGACGCGTTGCAATTGGCGACAGATCGGTTGAAGCAGGACGAGTTCGGTGACAAGAAGGGGTATTCAGCCTATTTGCGCGCCTTTGCCCGGCAGATTGTCAGCGGGTTGTGGCTGACCGGGTTCAGCATCAAGGGGGCGGGCAGCGCCATCGGCATTCAGGGACGGACCTTGCAGCCGGAAACGGTGCCGATGTACATCAATCGGCTGAAGCAGGAAACGGTGCTGCAGGGGAAATCGTTTGCCACGCTGGAAATGGAGCAGGCGAAGCCGGAAAACGATGCGCCAAAGGTGCAAAAGAAAACGCCGGTTTTCATTGAATTCGATTTGCGTTCTCAGGGAGTGGAAAAAACCTTGCCGGTAGCGGCTTCCGCAACAATCGGCGGGCAGGCGCGGACGAAAGCGAATGCCGTGGCTTCTGCGTCCGCAGAGAAAGCGACTGGCGCATCCGCTGATCTGCCGGGAGTGAAAAAATGAAGCAGCACTGGCAAAAATGGGCGTTGCGGCTGGACGCGATGAGCCTGCGCGAACGGGCGATGGTGTTTTGCGGCGCGGCGCTGGCGCTGATTTTCCTGTTGAACATTTTGTTGCTGGAGCCGCAATTTGCCGAGCAAAAGAAATTTTCCCAGCAGGTCAAGCAGGATCAGGGAAAAATTGCCGAGATGCAGCTTGAGATTCAGCGGAAAGTGCAGGCGCATTCGCTCGATCCGGACAAAACGGGTCAGGAAAAGCTGAAGCAGCTGCGCCAGCAGGTCGAGCAGTTGCGCGGCGATTTGCTGGGGATGCAAAAGAACCTGGTCGCGCCGGAAAAGATGTCGCTGCTGCTGGAGGATCTGCTCAAGCGCAACGGGAAATTGAAGCTGGTATCGCTGAAAACGCTGCCGCCGGAAAATCTGGCCAAATCAGAAAAAAAGGATGCGGATGCGGTGAAAAAGCCGGCTGCGTCGCCTGACGCCGCGAAAGATGCCGAACCGGAAGTCGGCGGGATTTACCGGCACGGGGTGGAGATCGTGGTGCAGGGCAATTATCTGGACATGGTGAATTATCTGTCGGCGCTGGAAAACATGAAGTGGGAACTGTATTGGGGCAAGACCAGCATGCAGGTGGTCGAGTATCCGGTGGCAACCTTGAGCCTGACCGTGTACACATTGAGTCTGGACAAATCATGGATGAACCTGTGATGAAAGCGGCGCATCGCCTCATGGCCGCCCTGGCGGCATGTCTGGCCTTATGGTCGCTGGGCGGCATGGCTTCGGCGCAGTCTTTGCCCGATCCGACGCGTCCGCCAGCAGCGCTCAACCCTGCGTCCGGCAGCGACGCGACGGAATCCGGTCCGGTATTGCAGTCGGTGCTGATTTCGCGCGGACGTAAGGTGGCGGTCATCAGCGGCGAAGAAGTGCGGCAAAACGGCAAGTTCCATGAATGGACGGTGGTTCGGATCGCAGCCACCGAAGTGGTGCTGCGACATGGCAAGGAAGTGCGAAAACTTAAACTTTTTCCGCAAGTTGAACGGCAGCCAACACGGCGAGCCGGTCGCGGAAAAGTGGTTAAACAGCGGCAATAAGGGCGCTAACGAATGAAAAAACTACTATTGGTTTTCCTGATTTTCGGCGTGGCGGCGTGCAGTCTGACCCAGCCGCGGCGCGAAACCTACGACCTGATCGGGACGGAAATGGGCAAAGCCGCCGAGGGCAAGGCCAAGCCGGCGCAAGCGGATGCGGTGGCGGCCTCGCTGCTGCCGCCGTTGACCATCGAGATGCCAAAGCCGCAGCAGCAGCGCGACGAACGTTTCAACCTGACGTTCAGCAACGCGCCGGCGCAGCAGTTCTTCATGTCGATCGTTTCCGGCACGCGCTACAACATGCTGGTGCATCCGGACGTCAGCGGAACCATTTCGGCGACGCTCAAGGACGTGACCGTGTTCGAGGCGCTGGATGCGATCCGCGAGCTGTACGGCTATGAGTACAAGGTCGAAGGCACGCGCATCACCATCATGCCGCTGACCATGCAAACCCGGGTTTTCCAGGTGAATTACCTGAACAGCAGCCGTCGCGGGTCGTCCGACATCCGGGTGATTTCCGGCTCGGTCGCCGATGCGCCGACCACCGGCACCGGCACGGGTACCAGTACCACGACCGCCGGTACATCGAGTTCGAGCGGAGCGCAGCGCTCGCTCGACAGCAGCAAGATCAGTACGACCTCGGACAACAATTTCTGGAAAGAGCTAAGAGAGTCGCTGGAAGCCATCGTTGGCAGCAAAGGCAGCAAGGACGGCCGCAGCGTGGTGATCAGTCCGCTGTCCGGCGTGGTGGTGGTGCGCGCGATGCCGGACGAGCTGCGCAATGTGGCGACCTTCCTGAAAGCGACGCAACTGTCGGTCGACCGGCAGGTGATCCTGGAAGCGAAAATCGTCGAAGTCCAGCTGAATGACAGCTTCCAGTCCGGTATCAACTGGGCATCGTTCGCTTCGCTCAGGGCCAGTTCCAGCAGCAAGTCCTCCATCGGTTTTCTGGCGCCTGGTTCGACACTGAGCGCCACCGGCAGCATGACCAGCACCGGCAACACCGGCATTACCGCGACCGCCGGCACCAATTTGTCGGCACCGACGTCGACCGCCGGTTCGCTGTTCGGCCTGGCGTTCCAGAACAGCAATTTCGCCGCACTGATTTCGCTGCTGGAAACGCAGGGCACGGTGCATGTGCTGTCGAGCCCGCGCATTGCGACGATGAACAACCAGAAAGCGGTGCTGAAAGTCGGCACCGACGAGTTTTTCGTGACCAAGGTCACCACCAACACCGGCACGACTTATTCGTCAGGAACGACTTCGCAGCCGACCGCTTCGGTCGATGTGCAGCCATTCTTTTCCGGCGTGTCGCTCGATGTGACGCCGCAGATCGACGAGCATGACAACATCATCCTGCATGTCCATCCATCGGTCAGCAAGGTGACGACCGTGACCAAGGAAATCAACCTCGGCACGAGCATCGGCACGATGACTTTGCCGCTGGCGTCGAGCGACGTGTCCGAAACCGACAGCGTGGTGCGCGGCCAGAACGGCAGCATCGTCGCGATCGGCGGCCTGATGCGGCATGCGTCGATTTCCGACCGTTCGCAACTGCCGGGCGCGGGTGATGTACCGCTGTTGGGCAACCTGTTCCGCAATACTAACCGCACGACGCAAAAGCGTGAGCTGGTAATCCTGATCAAGCCGATCGTGGTGCAGGGCGACAGTAATTGGAAGCACGATTTGCTCGACTCGCAACAACGAATTGAAAAACTGGCTCCTCCGGCGATTTATGGGCTGCAGTAATGTACAAGGCGCACTTTGGCTTGCGTGAACTGCCGTTCGGCCTGACGCCGGATACCAGCTATTTTTTCGCCTGTGCCGCGTATCAGGCGGCGCTGAACACGGTGCTGGTGGCGGCGAACA
>JAYFNP010000034.1:0-4751 GCA_034933385.1 Burkholderiaceae bacterium
CGCTGACCACGGTTCCCGGGGTCGACAACGCATCGGTCAATCTAGCCACCGGCAAGGCGACCGTACATGCGAAAAACATCGATCTGGCCGCGCTCGCGACGGCAGTCGAAAAAGCCGGTTATGGCGTTCCGGCAGAAACCGTCACGCTGAACATCGACGGCATGACTTGCGCATCGTGCGTGATGCGCGTCGAGAAAGCGCTGAAAACCGTGCCGGGCGTGCTCGACGCATCGGTCAATCTGGCCACCAACAAGGCGCAGGTGAAATTCATTGCCGGCACCGCCAGCAGCGCCATGGTCGCGGCAGTCGAAAAAGCCGGCTACGGTGCCAGCCTTGCGACGGACGTGCGACCGAAAACAGAACCGCCGCTGTTGCCAGACTGGTGGCCGGTGGCCGCCTCGGCCGTTTTGACGCTGCCTCTGATTGCGCCCATGCTCGGCCTGCTATTCAAACAAAACTGGATGCAGCCCGGCTGGCTGCAACTACTGCTGGCGACGCCGGTGCAATTCTGGCTCGGCGCGCCGTTCTATCGCGCCGGCTGGAAAGCGGCCAAAGCGCTGTCCGGCAACATGGATTTGCTGGTCGCGCTCGGCACCAGTTCCGCTTACGGCCTGTCGCTATATCTGCTGTTCGCGCAGCACGGCGGCCACGCGTCGCACCTGTATTTCGAATCGTCGGCGGTGATCATCACATTGGTGCTGCTCGGACGCTGGCTGGAACGCCGCGCCAAACGCCAGACGCTAGACGCGATCCGCGCACTGGAGGCGCTGCGTGCCACATTCGCCACGGTGCGCCGCGCCGGCAGCGAAATCGACATTCCGATTGCCGAGGTGCGCGTCGGCGATATTGTCCTGGTCCGCCCGGGCGAGCGTGTGCCGATCGACGGCAGCATCATCGAAGGCAGCAGCCATCTGGACGAATCCCTGCTGACCGGCGAAAGCCTGCCGGTATCGAAAACGGTTGGCGACACGGTCACCGGCGGCGCGATGAACGCCGACGGGCTGATCGTCATCGAAACGACTGCCGTCGGGGCCGAAACGATGCTGGCGCAAATCATCCGCATGGTCGAGGATGCGCAAGCAGTCAAGGCACCGATTCAACGGCTGGTCGACAAGGTCAGCGCGGTATTCGTGCCGGTCGTGCTGCTGATTTCGTTGTTCACCTTTCTCGGCTGGGGACTGTTCACCGGTGACTGGCAGCAAGCTTTGCTGAACGCCGTGGCGGTACAGGTGATCGCCTGCCCATGCGCGCTCGGACTGGCGACGCCGACCTCGATCATGGTCGGCACCGGCGTGGCGGCGCGTTATGGCATCCTGATCAAGGACGCTGAGGCGCTGGAAATCGCGCACGCGGTGAGCACCGTCGTGTTCGACAAGACCGGCACGCTGACCGAAGGCCGCCCGGCCGTGGTCGCCATCGAAGGCTTCGGCCACGCCGAGAGCGAGGTGCTCGAACTGGCTTATGCGGCCCAGCAATACAGCGACCATCCGCTGGCAGTGGCAGTGAAAACGGCTGCGCAGGCGCGCGGCATGGCGTCGTTGCCGGCCAGCGAGGCCAAGGCGCTGCCCGGCAAGGGCGTGCAAGCCGAAGTGAATCATGCAACCGTGTATCTCGGCAACCGTCGGCTGATGCAGGAACTCGGCGTGTCGCTGGTCGAACACGAAATGCTGTTGGCAACCCATGAACAGGCCGGACGCACCGTGTCCTGGCTGGCGATGCAAACTGCTACTGGCATCGAACTCGCCGGACTGCTGGCGTTTGGCGATGCCCTGAAGCCGTCTGCTGTCGGCGTCATTGCGCGACTGCGCGAGATGGGCATTCAGTCGGTGATGCGGACTGGCGACAACGCCGGCAGCGCACAGGCGGTCGCCACCGCCGCCGGCATCGGCGAATTCCGCGCCGAAGTGCTGCCCGGCGACAAGGCGCAGGTGGTCGCCGAACTCAAGCAGCGCGGCACGGTCGCGATGGTCGGCGACGGCATCAACGACGCGCCTGCATTGGCTGCGGCCGATGTCGGCATCGCAATGTCCACCGGTACCGATGTCGCGATGCAGACCGCCGGGATTACCCTGATGCGCGGCGATCCGGCGCTGGTGGCTGACGCGATCGACATTTCGCAAAAAACCTACCGCAAGATCCGCCAGAATCTCGGCTGGGCATTCATCTACAACCTGATCGGCATCCCGCTGGCGGCGTTCGGCTTTCTGAATCCGGTGCTCGCCGGTACGGCGATGGCGTTCAGCAGCGTCAGCGTAGTCAGCAATTCGCTGCTGCTCAGACGATGGCGCCCGTCGAACCGATAATGTCCATACCGCGCGCACGGGAATACGCGAACTCGGCATCTCGGTTACACTGATTCGACAGCGTGCAGAAAAATTCTTCCGAGCACGCCGCCACCCGCTACGGATGCCATCAGATCACCATACCGATAAGGAGAAAACCGATCATGAGCAATGCTTCCACCCCGGCCGTCATTCGCGACAATCCGGCCGAAAACCGCTTTGAAACCGAGATCGAAGGCCATATCGCCAAAGTCGATTACATACTGAACGGCAACACCATTTCGTTCGAACACACCACCGTGCCGGACGCGCTGCAAGGACGCGGCCTGGGCGGACAACTGGTACAAGCCTGCCTGGCTTCAGCGCGCGAACGCGGGCTGTCGGTGACGCCGGTTTGCCCGGTATTCGTCGGCTACATGAAGAAACGCCCGGAAACGCACGACTTGCTGTCGCCGGCAGGCAAGAAAGCCATCGCGTAGCGCTTTTTACCGACTGTAAAACGCCCCGGGAAACGGGGCGTTTTACTATTTGCGCCGTATCGTCTGCCGCAATGCGTCCGGCGTGACTGCATACTCCGCTCCGGTCGGTCGCCCGACTGGCCCGCAGCCGGAGCAATTGGCACAGCCGTCGGCACAGCTGGCTGCGGTCGGCAACGGCAGACGCAGCCGCTGCTCCAGCCACCGCCAGCCGATACGGGCGGCCCATTCGGCCAGTTGCGAACGACACCTGCGCCGCAATGGCAACGGTGCATAACGACACACCAGCGTCCAGAGTGAGGCGAGCACGGCCACGGCGACCAGGGTTTCCTGCATCATGCACCTCCGCACAGAGTCAGGCTGATGTGATAGACGGCAAACGACGCTGCATAAGCCAGCGCAAACATGTACCCCAGCATCGCGATTACCGGCACCCATGAATTGGTTTCGCGCTTGACCGTCACCAGGGTTGAAAGGCATTGGGGTGCGAACACATACCAGGTCAGCAGCGACAACGCCGTCGGCAGCGACCACGATGCAGCGATCATCGGCGTCAGCATCACCGACAATTCGTCGCCGGTCACCGACAGCGCATAGACCGTTCCGAGCGCGCCCACTGCCACTTCGCGCGCGGCCATGCCCGGAATCAGCGCAATCACGATTTGCCAGTTAAAACCGATCGGCTGGAAGATGACGCTCAGCCGTTCGCCAATCCAGCCGGCGAAACTATACTGAATGGCCGGTCCGACCGCGCCTTCCGGCGGTGCCGGAAATGATGACAGGAACCACAGGACGACCATCAACGCGAGAATGATCGTGCCGACCCGCGTCACGAAAATGCGTGCCCGTTCCCACAGGCCGAGTGCGAGGTTGCGCAGATTCGGCCAGTGGTAATCGGGCAATTCGAGCATCAAGGGCGAATAATGGGTTTTGCCCAGCAGATGGCGGAACACGAACGCAACCAGCATCGCCGACAATACGCCGGCCAGGTACAGTCCGAACAGCACCAAGCCTTGCAAATTGAAAATGCCGACCGCTCGCTCCGGAATGAAGGCGCCGATGATCAGCGCATACACCGGCAAACGCGCCGAACAGGTCATCAGCGGTGCGATCATGATCGTTACCAGTCGGTCGCGCCGATCCTGGATGGTGCGCGTCGCCATGATGCCGGGCACGGCGCACGCGAAACTCGACAGCAGCGGAATGAACGCGCGCCCGGACAAACCGACGCTGCCCATCAGACGGTCGAGCAGAAATGCGGCGCGCGGCAGATAACCGGATTCTTCCAGCACGAGAATGAACAGGAACAGGATCAGGATTTGCGGCATGAACACCAGCACGCTGCCGACGCCGGACAGCACGCCATCGACGATCAGGCTGCGCAGCACGCCTGCGGCCATCGCGTCATTGACGATGCCGCCGAGCGCATCGACCCCGGCCTTGAGCAAATCCATCGGCCACTTCGACCAGCTGAACACCGCCTGGAAGACCAGAAACAGCAACGCTGCCAGAATGACTTGCCCGAGCAGCGGATGCAGCACCATCGCATCGAGACGTTCGCCCCACAGCGACTGACGACCACTGTTTTTGATACACAGTTCGAGAATGCGTCGCACGTCGCGATGTACCGACGCCACTGCGGCAGCGGACGCCGCCGGCACAACGGGCAAAGCGCACGGCGCGGGGCGGATGACGGCACGCATCGCTTCCAGTTGCTGCACCAGCGCATCGGCGCCGCCCGCCTCGATGGCAATCGTTTCGACGACGGGCATGCCGAGTTCATGCTGCAAGCAAGCGACGTCGATTTCCACGCCCCGGCTTTGGGCTACATCCATCATGTTCAAGGCCAGCACGGTGGGTCGCCCCAGTCGCGCCACTTCCAGCACCAGACGCAAATTCAGGCGCAGCTTGGTCGCATCGGCCACCAGCACGATCACATCCGGCAACGCTTCGTCCGCCAGTACGCCCGACAATGCATCGCGCGTAATCGCCT
>JAYFNP010000035.1:0-4222 GCA_034933385.1 Burkholderiaceae bacterium
TAGTCACGGAGGGCAGTTATCGTATTTTTAGCAGATTGCCAAAGCTCCTAGTCACGGAGAGCAGTCATCACAATAAAATTTGCAAAATTGCCGTGACCAAACAGTGACTATTCTGTGACTATTTTGTGACCACGGAATTTGAGGAGGGGGCGTGCTTACCGCGTTATGACTACTGCTCTTTGTGACTAATTTGCCGATATTTTGCGCGACATATTGGCACGCTTCCATCGAAAATCATCTGACTACTGTTTGGGACGCGTAGTCATTATTTAAGAACACTGAGTACCTCCAGATACCCAGTCATGATCTGCCACAACGAACTGCGAAATATTTATGCGCCAATGTGCCACCGCGTTGGAAGTGAATTCGGGGCGAACTGCACAACTGCCAAACTGTGTTGTTGTGCATATTGTTGGGCCCGTAAATACAGTGAATCAACATTTGCATCTCGTTCTTTTGCTCGTTGTTTGCCGGGGAGATAGAAGCCCCAATCTTTGCTATTTTTCATCAAACGACTAATCTTCAGGGCATTTGGATTAAAACGATATTTAGTGGCACTGCTATTTTGAAGATAAGCAACGTCTCTTTTCTTGAGCAAAGCCAGACATTCTGTAATGATCAAATCAAAAGCGAATGAAATAGCAAATATTGATGAGGCTGCATTCAGTAGATCTGTTTGCGTCACTTGTGATGTCATTGAGTGAGCTGCACTATGCCGCCGTTGAGCTATGTTTCTAAATTCCTGTTCATATGAGATAGCCCTGTTGACGCTGACCGAAAACTGACCCACTTTGAAGGGTTATGCTGATTCAAAATTGACCCAGGTGTTCTACTTGTCCTGCTTACTTATTAGGCGGGAGATTAAAGGTGATCACTATGGAAATTTTGGGCAAGATAAGAAGGATGCATTACCGCGACAAGCTGTCGCTGCATGAGATAACGAAGCGCACGGGTCTGTCGCGCAACACGATCCGCAAGTGGCTAAGAAAGCCTGAGGATGTTGAGCCGCCGAAATATTTAAGGGACAAGGCGGCGAGCAAGCTGGCGCCCTATCACGCCACGATCAAGCAAGCCCTCAAGGCCGACGCCCACCGCTCCAAACAGAACCGACGCACCGCCAAGGCACTGTTTGGGCAAATCAGGGCTGAAGGCTATGCCGGCGGCTACAGCCAGCTAACGGCATTCATCCGGGAATGGAAAGGCAGCGCAGGCAAGGCGCAGGCCGCCTTCGTGCCGCTGACATTCGGGTTGGGAGAAGCGTTCCAGTTCGACTGGAGCGAAGAAGGGCTGGTGATCGGCGGCATCTACCGGAAGATGCAGGTGTCGCACATGAAGCTGTGCGCCAGCCGCGCGTTCTGGCTGGTGGCCTATCCCAGCCAGGGACATGAAATGCTGTTCGACGCCCACACAAGGTCATTTACCGCGCTGGGCGGCATCCCCCGGCGCGGCATCTACGACAACATGAAGACTGCCGTCGACAAGGTCAATAAAGGCAAGGGGCGCGTGGTCAATGCCCGCTTTGCCGTCATGTGCGCACACTACCTGTTCGATCCTGATTTCTGCAATGTCGCCTCCGGCTGGGAGAAAGGCGTAGTGGAGAAGGATGTCCAGGACAGCCGCAGACGCATCTGGCTGGAAGCGCAGAATCAGATATTCCAATCCTTCGCCGAACTCAACGCCTGGCTGGGGGAACGGTGCAAATCGTTATGGACTGAGTTGCGCCATCCGGAGCACAAGACATTCTGTCTGGCAGAGATGCTGGAGCAGGAAAGAGCCGACATGATGCCCATGTCCGCGGCATTTGACGGCTATGTGGAGAAGCCGGCACGGGTATCCTCCACCTGCCTGGTCACGGTGCAACGCAACCGTTACTCAGTACCGTGCGAACTGGCAGGCCAGATGGTCAGCACGCGAGTTTATCCGGATAAAGTCAGCGTGGTGGCAAGCGATGCCGTCGTTGCCAGCCATGAACGGTTGTTCGAGCGCGAGCAGGTCAGTTACGACTGGCAGCACTACCTTTTGCTGGTTGAGCGCAAGCCCGGCGCACTCCGAAACGGCGCCCCCTTTGCCGACATGCCGGCGCCGCTCAGGCAGTTAAAACTTGGACTGATGCGACGCGAAGGCGGCGACAGGATCATGGCGCAGGTGCTCTCAGCCGTTCCGACTGCCGGTCTGGACGCGGTACTGGTGGCAGTCGAACTGGTGCTTGAATCCGGCGTGTTAAGCGCCGAGCACGTCTTGAATGTGCTCGCGCGGCTCAACGCCAGCCCAAGGCCGCCGTGCGTGGAGACGACGCTCCAGCTCAAGGAAGCGCCGCTGGCCAATACCGGCCGGTATGACAGCCTGCGGCATGACGAGTCTGACAAGGCGGAGGTCAACCATGCGTGATATTGCGGCAGAACTAAAGGCATTGCGCCTCTTTGGCATGGTCAGCGCCTGGACGGATCTGACAGCGCAGGGCACGGCGTCGCTGGACGTGTCGAAATGGCTGATCGAGCACCTTCTTCAGGCTGAAGACACGGATCGCCACCTGCGCTCGATTGCCAACCAGATGAGCACAGCCCGGTTTCCGGTGCATCGCGATCTGGCGGGATTTGACTTTGCCTCCAGCAAGGTTGAACAGGCTTTCATCAAGAAACTGGCGAGCATGGCGTTTACCGACCAGGCGCATAACGTCGTGTTCATTGGCGGGCCCGGCACCGGCAAGACGCATCTGGCAACAGCCATTGGGATAGGCGGCATTACGCTGCATGGCAAGCGCGTGCGCTTTCATTCCACGGTTGACCTGGTCAATCTACTGGAAAAGGAGAAGCGCGACGGCCATGCGGGACGCATTGCCCGTTCCCTGATGCGCATGGATTTGGTTATCCTGGATGAACTGGGCTATCTCCCGTTCAGCCAGGCTGGCGGGGCCTTGCTGTTTCACCTGCTGTCGAAACTCTACGAGCACACCAGCGTGATCATCACGACGAACCTGAGTTTCTCGGAGTGGTCCAGCGTGTTTGGTGACGGCAAGATGACGACGGCGCTACTGGATCGCCTGACCCATCACTGCCATATCGTGGAGACGGGTAACGAGTCGTACCGGTTTCATCAAAGCAGCATGGCGGCAAAGTCGCGCATCCAGTCTCGGGAGCAAGCGAAGAAGAGCGTGAAGGGGGCGTTGCCAGACGAGCCGTTCTGAGCCGCGCGGGGAAAGCCGCTTCGGGCTTTCGCCCTTTGCGGCTTCCCCCGCGCATTCCGTTTGGATTGAAACAGCAAAAAGGAGAACTTCTACAACGGGCTATTTGGTAAACTTATCCACAGTTGCTGGTTCGAAAAGCAACTGCCGGCCCTGGGTCAAATTTCAATCAGCAGGTGGGTCAATATTCAATCAGCGCCAACACGCTTAGCCTCAAAAAGGTTATAGGCGTGTAATTCAGACTAGAGGGTGAAAATATGAAATTAAGTATGAAAATGTTTTTGGGGATGGGTGCTGTATTCATTTTGTTTATTCTAGCCGGTAGCGCCGGACTGATGAGCTTGCAGCAAAGCCGTGAGACTTTTGTGAACTATCTCGAAAGGGATGAAATCATACTTCAAGATGTCAGTTCACTTTATGCACAAGGCCTCCAAATGGGCCAAGCACTTCGCAACGTTACTTTAAGTCCAAGCAATAAGAAAGGCCACATCAACTTTGATGAGGCAAGCAGGGAATTTGATAACACCCTGAAGGATGCCATTGTGCACGCGAAATTTAACGCCGAGATACAAAAATTGTTGGAGGAAGTTCGCGCATTAAGAAGTGGTCAGCAAACTATTCAGGCCAAGGTTCTATCGCATGTGCAATCCAGTCAGGCAGACGCAATTGAAATGATTAATGCCGAAGAAACTCCGGCATGGCGTAGCATAAAAGGCAAACTGATTGAAGCCAGCCAAATCGCAAACAGGTCGACAATTGCTGCCAAAAAAGAAGCGATATCTTTTACAAACTTCAGAATTACTTTGACATTCATGCTGATGGTGTCGGCTACTGTTATTGGCATTGTGCTTTCTTTTTGGTTGGTAGTCTCAATCACGAAACCGGTGAACGAAGCCGTCCAAGTCGCCAATAGGGTTGCAATGGGTGATTTAACGAACAAAATAGAAGTCAAATCAAAAGATGAGATGGGAAAGTTGATGCAGGCACTCAAGAACATGAATGACAATTTGCTTAAAATCGTCCATCAGGTTCGGAGCGGCG
>JAYFNP010000036.1:0-2710 GCA_034933385.1 Burkholderiaceae bacterium
TGGGAATTTCTTCGATTCGCCGACGTTCATGCCGATGACTGCCGACTCGAATTCCGGCAACATCTGGCCATGCCCAACAATAAATGCATAATTTTCCGATTTGCCACCTTCGAATTCGACGCCATCGATCGTGCCGGTGAAATCGATGGTAACGCGGTCATTGACCTGCGCGCTCTGCACCGGACCGCCGTCACCATGTTCGCCCTGTTCTCCTTTGGCGTGGAAATGCGCCTGCCCCTTGCGCAATACATCAAGCGTGCGATCAACATCCTCTTCGACGATGTCCGTTTTCGTTTTTTCGATTTCCAATGTGGTCAAATCGCCGAGCTTGATTTCAGGATACACCTCGAAAGTCGCGTGGAAAGCAACATGCCCTTCAGCGACCTCATCGGTCTTGGCAGTAATTTCCGGATAACCGGCAACGCGCAAATCATTGGCGGTCGCTTCTTTCTGAAAATGCGAGCCGATCATTTCGTGCAACACTTCTGAATGGATCTGCGCTCCATATTGCGCAGCGACCATGTTCATCGGCACCTTGCCCGGACGGAAGCCCGGCGCCTTGGCGGTGCGAGCACGCACTTTCAAGCGCTTGTCGACTTCGGCCTGCACATCCTCCTGCGGGAGAGAAATCGTGATGCGGCGTTCAAGTTTTTCCAGGGTTTCAACGTTTGCCATGTAAATCGTCCAGTAAATTAATAATTCGCCTTTGCGGGAGAAATCGAATCATTCCCAAAAGCCAAGTCTGCTATTTTAGCTGAACTTGACAATTGGCCGCAAGAACGGCTCAAAACTCCACCAGAAATTAGATTTTGCCGTTCTCGGCGAATGAATATATCTGTGCGCCGGCAACCACCAGATGGTCGAGTACGCGTATGTCTACCAGTGCCAGTGCCTGTTTCAAGGCCGTCGTCAACGTGTGGTCGGCCGAACTCGGCTGGTGTGTTCCGGACGGATGGTTGTGCGCCAGGATCACTGCGGCGGCGTTACGCGCCAGTCCTGCCTTGACCACTTCGCGCGGGTAAACGCTGGTCTGGGTAAGCGTGCCGCGAAACAACTCTTCGACACTGATCAGCCGATTTTTCACATCAAGAAACAGAACGGCGAATGATTCATGCAGCTGACCGTTGAATTTCAGCTTCAAGTATTGCCTGACCGCGTCCGGCGACCCGAGCAAGTCACCCGTTTGCAACTCTTCAAGCAGTGCACGCCTTGCCAGCTCGATCATCGCCTGCAATTGTACGTATTTGGCAGGACCGACGCCGTTGATCGCGGAAAATTCTGCCAGACTGGCGGAAAACAGCCGATTCAGCGAACCGAAATGGCCAAGCATCTCGCGCCCGAGATCGACCGCACTTTTTCCCTTGACGCCGACGCGCAGGAATATCGCCAGCAATTCCGCGTCCGACAATGCCGCCGCGCCCTGCTTGAGCAGACGTTCCCGCGGTCGTTGATCTGCCGGCCAGTCTGTAATTGCCATAGTCAGCGTAATCAGAAGGAAGAGACAAAATAACCCGGTGATGCGACCTGCGGCAGCCTTCACTCTCGTTTAGAATGGCGGCTGAACATGATTGCACTTGCATTATTGCAAATAAAATATCCAATGGACAAGGAAATTCTGCTGGCACAGCCGCGCGGCTTTTGCGCTGGCGTGCATCGCGCCATCGAGGTGGTCGAGCGCGCACTGGCACAGTTTGGCGCGCCAATCTATGTACGGCATGAAATCGTGCATAACAAGTACGTGGTCGAAAACCTGCGCAGCAAGGGCGCGGTTTTTATTGAGAACCTCGACGACGTGCCGGCAGACAGCATCGTAATTTTTTCCGCGCACGGCGTCGCTAAATCGATCCGCGCTGAAGCCGTAGCGCGCGGGCTCAAAGTGTTCGATGCAACTTGTCCGCTGGTAACCAAAGTGCATATGGAAGTGACCAAAATGCGCAATGAAGGACGGGAAATCGTCATGATCGGACATCGCGGACACCCGGAGGTCGAGGGTACGATGGGACAGGCTGATTCCGGCATGCACCTGATTCAGACCATACAGGACGTGGACGCACTTCAGGTGCAAAACCCCGCCAGGCTGGCGTACGTATCGCAAACAACGCTGTCGGTTGACGACACCGCCGGAATGATCGCCGCACTGAAACGCCGCTTCCCGCAGATTGCGGAACCGAAAAAAGCCGACATCTGCTTTGCCACCACGAACCGGCAAGAAGCGGTCAAATCGCTGGTTTCGCAAGTTGACATCGTGCTGGTAGTCGGCAGTCCGAACAGTTCGAATTCGAACCGGCTGCGCGAGGTCGCGGAAAAGAAAGGTGCGATCGCACACATGGTCGATAACGCATCACAAATCGAACCAGCGTGGTTCGAAGGCAAAACACGCATCGGCGTCACCGCCGGCGCATCGGCGCCCGAAGTACTGGTACAGGCAGTCATTGATCGTCTGAAGGAGTACGGCATCCAATCCGTGCGTGTGCTGAATGGCGTCAAGGAAAGCACCAGTTTCCCGCTGCCGAAAGGACTGGGCAGCAACGCGCCAGCATAACGCGGCATCAGACCAACCGTTGCGCCAGCAGCGCGGAAACGCCGGGAAACGCCGGATTCTCGGCGGTGATGACGAAAGTCGGAATCTCCGTCATGTAAGCGGAAAACCGTCCCTTCTGTTCGAATCGGCGGCGAAAACCGGAAGCATCGAATCGTTCCCCCAGTCGCG
>JAYFNP010000037.1:0-7466 GCA_034933385.1 Burkholderiaceae bacterium
CTGATCCTTGTCGCGCGAGCGCTTGATGCCAACGTTGACTGTAAACTCGAAAACGTTTTTGGCACCCTTCCCCTGTCCCAGAGAAACCGCCTTGATTTCGACCAAATCCGGCCGTTCCAGCCAAGGCGAATTGTTGCTCAGGTTACGCAACAATTCAGACACCCGCTCGTTCGATTGCGCATAGCCATTGAGTACCACGCGTTGCCCATCCTGCTTCAAGCCTTTCAGGTAAATGCCTTCCGGTGTCTGCTGCACCAGCTCATCCATCAGATAGACCGGCTGGTTGCGATCTGCTTGCAGATCCTCGACCGCCTGCTGGCGCGCCTTTAGCGCCTTGATTTCCTCATTGAGCGTTGAGATTTCCTTGATCTGCTCATCCAGTCGCTTGTTTTCGGCGGTTATAGTCTGGTTGCGCTGGTTTTGGGTCGAGATCATCGCAGCAATCGCGCCACCAACGACAATGATGACGAAAACACCTGCGACAGCACCGAGTGCCAGCAAAGAATAAAAAGATTTCTCGCGCTGCTTGCGCTTTTCTTCCCGATGAGGCAGCAGATTGATTCTGACCATTAGTCAAACCTCCGCATCGCCAGGCCGCATGCGACCAGATATCCAGGCTCTTCTACCTGCAACTGCTTTTCGCGTATTGTGTGCGACAAGCGCATTCCCCTAAATGTGCTGACTACCGAGGCTTTCACCCTGGTACGGCTGGCGACGACATCGGCCAGTCCTGGCAAAATGGCGCACCCGCCGGCAAGAAAGATGTGATCGACGCGCGTGTAGGGCGACGAAGTGAAGAAAAACTGAATGGCGCGGGTCACTTCCTGCGCAATGCTCTCAAGGAAGGGGTGCAGGATGTCCCGCTCGTATTCCCCTGGAAGATCGCCGGTTTTTTTCTTGTGCTCGGCTTCGTCATACGACAGACCGTATGCGCGGACAATTTCCTGCGTCAATTGATTGCCGCCGAACGGCTGTTCACGCTCGTACACCGGCTGCCGGTCAACCAGCACCGACAAGTTGGCCGTATGCGCCCCGATCTGGAACAAAGCGACAATCTGTCCCTGATCGCTCTTCGGCATCTGATCGAGAATGCGGTTGATGGCGGCCCTGGCGGCATGGGATTCGATGTCCATCACCACCGGCTTGAGGCCGGCTGCTTCAGCCACAGCCACGCGGTCTTCGACTTTCTCCTTGCGTGCTGCAGCCAACATGACTTCAACATCGCCGGGAGAATTGGCCAACGGCCCAATCACGTCGAAATCAAGGCTGACTTCGTCCAGCGCAAACGGAATGTACTGGCTGGCTTCCGATTCGGCCTGACGTTCCATTTCATCTTCAGTCAGCATGGCAGAGAGTACCACCTTGCGCGTGATGACCGATGCTGATGGCATGCCCAACACTACCGCTTTTGCCTGCGTACCGCTCTTGAACCAGACCCGCCGGATAGCTTCGGAAACAATATCGATATTGTCGATATTGGTATCGACGATGGCTCCGCGCGGCAGAGGCTCCGACGCATAGCACTCCAGCGTCAGCTCGCCCTGGTCGCTCCGGGACAATTCGACGAGCCTGACACCCGAAGTGCTGATATCGATACCAGCCATCGGTGGGGTTTTCCTGGAAAACAACGGGCCAAAATCGAATTTCAAGTGCAGTCTCCCATGGTGCGGAATTATTCCCGCCTGCAAAGACAACAAGTTATTGAATTATTAACTTGAGACATTACTTTGCATCGTAGCAATAAGTATCGGTTTTTGTACAGAAAATTCCTTGTTGACATCCTATAATTCGTTGTTAAAAGCCCACGAACAACGAAACGGCTGCTTCATTCGCCACGACCGTACCGAGGAATAGCTGATGAAGGCCATCATTTGCTGCACATCGCCGGCATCGCGCATATCGGTATAATGCCGAGGATACATTTCTTCCTTGTTTCAAATGAATTCACAAAATACCGGCGTTGACCCACAGGCGACGCCCCCGCAGCGCAAGCAAAGCCTGACCCGCCGAATTGCGCTTGGATGCATGATTCTGTTTGGTGGTCTGGGGGCGATTGGCGGCCTGATTCTGATCTTTGCTTTTGCGGTTGCCTACCCGAACTTGCCCGCGCTGGATTCGCTGACCGAATATCGCCCGAAAATGCCATTACGCATCTATTCGGCAGACAACGTGCTGATCGGCGAATTCGGCGAAGAACGCCGCAGCCTGGTGCGCATCAAGGATATTCCGGATGTGATGAAAAAGGCCGTGCTAGCCATCGAAGACGATCGCTTTTATGAGCACGGAGGGGTCGATTACCTCGGCATTCTTCGCGCTGCGGTGCACAACGTCGGGGGTGGCGCCAGGCAAGGCGCGTCAACCATCACACAGCAAGTCGCCCGTAACTTTTTCCTGACGAGCGAACAGACTTTCAAACGCAAGATTTATGAAGTCTTACTGGCGTGGAAGATCGAAAAGCAGTTGACCAAGGATCAGATTCTGGAAATCTACATGAATCAGATTTACCTCGGCCAGCGCGCGTTCGGTTTTTCTTCCGCCGCGCAAATTTATTTCGGCAAAGATTTGAAAGACATTACTATCGCCGAAGCGGCAATGCTGGCCGGTTTGCCCAAAGCACCATCAGCCAACAATCCGGTCGCCAATCCGGAACGTGCAAAAACGCGCCAACAGTACATTTTGCAGCGGATGCTCAAGCTCGGCTACATTACTGAAGCACAGTATGAAAAGGCGAAAAACGAGCATATCCGGATCAAGACCGACAGCAGCCAGTTCGGCATGCACGCCGAGTATGTCGCGGAAATGGCGCGCCTGCTGGTTCATGAACAGTACAAGGATGACACTTACACACGCGGCCTGAACGTCTATACAACGATCACCAAAGTCGATCAGGATGCGGCTTACCTTGCCCTGCGCAAGGGGGTCATGGATTATGAAAAACGTCATGGTTATCGTGGCCCCGAAGGCTATATGGACATCCCGTCGTCGAAAGAAGAAGCTGCCGACGCGATTGAAACCGAATTGGCCGATCATCCGGAAAGCGACGATATCCTGCCAGCGGTCGTACTTGATGCCTCACCGAAATCGGTGCGCGCGGCCTTGTCGAACGGGGACGAAATCACCATCACCGGCAACGGTCTGAGCTTTGCCGCCTCGGCGCTGGCAGCGAACGCTGCACCGAACCGCAAGATCAAGCGCGGCTCGATCATCCGCGTGTTCGAAGAAGAAAAGGGCTGGTCAATCACGCAGATGCCGCAGATCGAATCGGCCTTCATTGCAGTCAACACGCAAGATGGCGCAATCCGCGCGCTGGTCGGCGGCTTCGACTTCAACCGCAACAAATTCAACCATGTCACGCAGGCATGGCGCCAGCCGGGGTCGTCGTTCAAGCCATTCATCTATTCGGCGGCGCTGGAACGCGGCTTTTCCCCTTCCACGATGATCAGCGACACGCCCATTTCGTTTTCTGCCGGCCAGACTGGCGGTCAGGCATGGGAACCGAAGAATTACGACAATAAGTATGATGGGCCGATGACCATGCGGCGCGGGTTGACCAAGTCGAAAAACATGATTTCGGTGCGTATCCTGAACAAAATCGGCGCGCAGTACGGACAGGAACATGCGACCCGTTTCGGTTTTGAAGCGGCAAAACATCCGCCGTACCTGACGCTGGCACTGGGCGCGGGTTCGGTCACGCCTTACCAGATGGCTGCCGCATATTCGGTGTTCGCGAACGGCGGCTACAAGATCAACCCGTACATCATCTCGAAAATCACCAACAGCGATGGCAAGATACTGTCGCAAGCCAAGCCTGAAAAAGCCGGCGCCGACGCGCCTCGGGTAATCGACGAGCGCAATGCGTTCCTGATGGACAGCATGTTGAAGGATGTCGTCCGCTATGGCACCGCGGTCAAGGCGCAGTCGCTGGGACGTCAGGATCTGGCTGGCAAGACCGGTACGACCAACGATTCGCATGACGCGTGGTTCGCCGGCTATCAGCCGAAGGTCGCCGCCATTGCATGGATCGGCTTCGACCAGCCGAAAAATCTTGGCAGCCGTGAAACCGGCGGCGGTCTGGCACTGCCGATCTGGATCGGTTACATGGAGAAAGCGTTGAAGAACATTCCGGTCGAAGCGCGACCGGTACCCGAGGGGATCATCCAGTCCGGCGGCGAATATTACTATGTCGAGAACCCGCCCGGAACCGGCGTACGTAGCTTGGGAGGCGAAGACCAGCCACCACCGAAGACTGATGACAAACCCGGCGGCGACGGTGCGGAAGAAAGCGAAGATTGAAATCGAGTTCCGGGGAAAGCGTATGTCTTTCCCCGGCGTTCACTGGGAAGAAATACCCGAACAAGCATTTCAGATGCGCAGCGAAACGTCGGGCGATCGTTTGTGCTTATCCGGCCAACTCGAGCGATACTCCGGCCTGCTCGCTGACCAGGCGTGACAGCGACACAAACAGTTCGCTGTCATCGCGCGTGTCATACCACCGCCCGTTGCGGTAACCGAAATGAAAACCGCCGGAAATCGCGGCGACCCAGATCTGCTGCATTGGTGCCTGGCTGTTGACGATGATTTTCGATCCCCGATCGATAAACTCGATCTCCAGCACATTGCCGCTGAACATACATTCGACATCGATGTCTGTATCATCCGCCTGCTGTTCCAACACCGTTGCGATGCGCTGCATGGTTGCTTGCGCCAGCGCAAGGAATTCGGTTTCAGTCATGCTACACTCCTATCCAACATTCATCACTCCGATTGTAATCGTGAAACTTCATTCCGTTTTGTTGCGCTTCGGCGCCATCGTTGTGGCAACCAGCTTGCTTGCCGCATGCGGGCAAAGAGGCCCGTTGTACATGCCAGACAGCAAAGCACCAAAAACAGCAAAAAAGACGCCGCCCGCATTGCCAATAGCCAAGCCAGATGACAGCAAACCTCTGCCGGCAAGCGATCTCCCGCCAAGATCAACCACATCGGAGGAATGAACATGACTCATTTTTCCTATCATGCTGGCGCGTTGTGCGCTGAAAAAGTTCCCTTGTCAGACATTGCTCGTCAGTTCGGAACGCCAGCCTACGTTTATTCCAAGGCAGCCCTGCTTGAAAACTATGCGTCGTATGCCGATGCGTGCCAACAATACGGGCCGGCAAACAGTCCGGCGCTGGTTTGCTTCGCCGTCAAGTCGAACTCGAATCTTGCGGTGCTGAATTTGCTGGCGCGCCAAGGCGCCGGTTTCGACATCGTTTCGGGTGGCGAACTGCAGCGCGTGATCGCGGCTGGCGGCGACCCGAAGAAAGTGCTTTTTTCCGGCGTCGGCAAGACGGTCGATGACATCCGGCTGGCGCTGACGCATGACATCCTGTGTTTCAATGTCGAATCGGAAGGCGAGCTGCAACGCATCAGCGCTGTCGCCGGTCAGATGGGCAAGCAGGCGCCGATTTCGTTTCGCGTCAACCCGGACGTCGATGCGCAAACCCATCCATACATTTCCACCGGCTTGCAGGAAAACAAGTTCGGCATCCCGTTTCCGGACGTGCTGCGCTGCTACCGTACTGCCGCGACCATGCCGAACATACGCATCCTCGGCATCGATTGCCACATCGGCTCACAACTGCTGGATGACGCGCCGCTGCTGGACGCGCTCGACAAGATGATCGGCCTGATCGATCAACTGAACCATGAAGGCTACAACCTGCAGCATCTGGACATCGGCGGCGGGCTGGGCATCGCATACAGAGACGACGAACGGCCGGTCAAGGTGCAGGATTACATCAAACGGCTGTATGCGAAAGTCAACGACTGGCGACTGCACCAGTATCAGGGACGACCGATCAAAATCATCTTCGAACCGGGGCGCTCGATCGTCGGCAATGCCGGCCTGCTGCTGACCGAAGTGCAATACCTGAAGTCCAGTCCGGTGAAAAATTTCGCCGTGGTCGATGCGGCGATGAACGACCTGATGCGTCCGGCGATGTACGAAGCGTGGCATCGAGTACTACCGGCGACGCAGCGCACCGCCCCACCCAAAACCTGGGACGTGGTCGGCCCGATCTGCGAATCCGGCGACTGGCTGGCGCGCGAACGTGCGCTGGCGATCGAACCTGGCGACCTGCTGGCGATCATGTCGGCCGGCGCCTATGGAATGACGATGTCGTCGAACTACAATAGCCGCGGCCGCGCAGTCGAAGTGATGGTCGACGGCGATCGCATGCACCTGATCCGCAAACGCGAACAGGTGCCCGATCTGTATGCGCTCGAGTCGATTTTGCCTTGAGCCCGCCAAAATAATACTGGGGCCAGTACTTTAAAACAGCCGCAGATCATCTGGCCAGAAAGGGGTATTTTCGTTAATACCCCTTTTTTCATCGACATTAGCGCTTGCTGCGGTGTGCCAGGAACCAACCTAGCCGGAACAACAGCAACACTGCGACGATCACTGCAATCAGCGTTGGCTGCGTCGTGTCATGCATCCGCGCTTTCACCAGCCAGTAATGCGCGACCACCAGCACCGCGCCCAGATAGGTCAGGCGATGCAGCCACTGCCACGCAGTTTTGCCCATCATCTGGAACACCCGCCATGTGCTGGTCGCCGCCAGCGGAAGCATGATCGCCAGCGCGATGAAGCCGGTGAGCAACAACGGGCTGCTAACGATGCGCCCGAAAATCTGCCCCAAATCCTCTGAGCGCCGAAGCCACAGATAGGCACCGAAATGCAGCACACCGTAAAAGAAGGCATACATGCCAGGCAACCGGCGAAAACCGGACAACCAGTTCCATCCGCTCAGACAGCGCAACGGCGTGACCGTCAGCGTGATGCACAGCATGTACAGCGACCAGTCGCCACTTGACCACAGCAATACACGAACGGGACTGTTTCCCGAACTGCCGGCGATAAATCCGGACAGCATCCACGTCAGCGGCAATAGCGATGCGACATGCAGCGCAACCCGCAGCAGCAACAACTGTTTCGGTGATGGGGCAGAAAACACTGTCATCGAAGGCCTCCTGTGCCGCTACGAAAATGCTGAATCAGCGGTCGACATGCCGATTATCGTACAATAGGCGCCCAACCACGCACCATTCATTTTTCTTCATGTCGAAACTCTGGCAAGCACGTTTTTTCACCACGGCCAACGCCACGCGCGATTTGCCGAAAACCCGCGTTCCGGAAATTGCCTTCGCCGGGCGTTCGAACGCCGGCAAATCGACCGCGATCAACGTACTGTGCAACCAGAAAAAACTGGCGTTTGCATCGCGTACCCCTGGGCGCACACAACACATCAATTTTTTTTCGATCGGCGGAGCAACGGTAGCACAACACCGGCACGATCCAACCAACGTCGATGAAATCCAGGCTTTACTGGTCGATTTGCCCGGCTACGGTTACGCCGAAGTGTCCGGCGACGCCAAATTGCACTGGCAGGAATTGCTCGGCAATTATGTCCGGCAACGCGAACAAC
>JAYFNP010000038.1:0-10765 GCA_034933385.1 Burkholderiaceae bacterium
CGTGTCGGTGCCAGTGGCCCGCTGTTGAACAACACCCATCCAAGGGCAATCAACAAGGCAACACCGACAACGGCAAACCATGCTTGGCGCGGCAATCTGGGCAGTTGCGGCAATTTGAAAGGGATCCTCATGGTTTCTCCAGAGCGGACATGCAAAAAAACCGGCGGCAACAGCCGCCGGAAAGATAACGTAAGGGGACTACTTGAAATAACCTCGTGCTTTCATGCGATCGCAAGCGTTGTAGCGTGGCTGGCGAAGTGTGACGCTCTTGGCTTTGGCACGTTCTTCCATCAGCTTGTGATGGTCAATCTGAATGCCTTTACACTCGTCATAACTCTTTGAGTTCCACATCTTCTGGCGATGCTCGTTGCGTTCAGTTTCGGTCATCAGGGTCCAGCCTGAGGTGTTGGAATTATCGAAGCGGTAGCCGCCTCCCATTCCACCACCAGGGCCGGGTTGGGCGAAGGTCGGCAAAGTCAAAGTCGTGCCGAGTAGGACGATTGCGGCAATATGCGAGAGTTTCATGTGATGCTCCTTTCGGTGAAAGTCATGCTAGATGGCATTAAGCATTTCAAAGTGGTGATGCATGCATGGGGCCTTTCCATCCTTGCATGATGGAACCATCTCCTCCGTTGACGACAATGCAGGCAACGCTAATTTTTGTGCGAACCGTCTTCTCCTTCTGTCGCGACATCAACCGTGAAGCCGGCTTCCTTGAGTCCTTTGGCGACAAATGAGGCGAATTTCGCGTCATCTTCCACAATCAAGATTTTCATGCGCACTCGTCTCTTCTGTTAAGTCCAGTAGGGTTGGCCGTTGCGATGCCGGTGATTATCGAAACGGCTTTGCTCAACCTATGGAGACGAATGAGTCGTCAAAAGGACGCAGGTGGTTTGTAAAAAAATGTAAATGACAGGGGTGGATCGATGAAATAGCCAGTCATTCAATGCAGCAGTTGACCGCCTTCTTGACCAGTTCGCCCAGTTTTCCCATGAACCCCTTCTTTTCGGTGTCTTGCTTGTTCAGAGCCATTTCGTCGATATGCTTGATATCTCCGACATTTAACAACTTCATGTTGAGCCCCCAGAACATCGAATACAGGTTGTAGGCTTTCTCGAACAGATCGTACGCCTCGTCTTTCTTGTCCATGCCAAGCTGTTTCGTGCCGACCTCCATCAGGCGCATGGACGCCGCCAGAAGGTGTTTCGAGATGCACCAGACCTCGCCTTCATATTCCGTGATGATTTTTTCCAGAAGCGATTTCCGCATTTCACGGACATCCTTGATCATGTCGTAGTAGTCGGTATTACCTACTTTGGCGCCGGTGAAGAAAAAATGCTCCTCGATGCTGATCAAGTTCATGATGGCAATGCTCAAATCCTGATCTGACGACAGGTCCAACTTGTCCTGCTTTTTCATGTCGTCCACTTTGGCGATGAACTCGTTCAGGTTCTTGATAGGATTTTTATCGTTATTCACGGCGGTCACCCCAGCAAATAAAAAATCATGGTCAGAAACAATAGCGGCACTATCGGCATGATGACTTTCTGGAACGGGAAATAGGCATGTCCACCGTGTTTTTCCTTGAGGTAGAAATACCAGCTGGCGCCGAACCAGAATCCCGAACTGCCGGTGACAATACCCCAAAGCAATTTATCTATCCCACATCCGCACATGGCATTGATTGGGTTGCCGATAATTCCGGCGTAGTACAACGGAATGACAGTGAGGGTGAAATAAGCGATTGTGTCGACATAGGCTCGCCCCTTGAAGCGGATGTTTCTGACATCCAGAAAGCTTTCGGTCCAGGTAATCATGGAAACGATCAACCCGCCAATCCACAAACCGGTAATGGCATCGTCGATCCCCAACCAACGGGAAAATCCAACGCCGACACCGACGGCCAAGGTGCAGATGGGACAGACAGCCCATGCGCACTGGGGAGTAAGCAAAGCAAGGGCAATAGCCGCTGTGGCAATAATCGGCGTCTTTCTCATGCTATTTCGCCTCCGCACGTTGCCTGAAGAACTCAGTGATGGGCTGGTCACCAATCAGACATTTTTCACCATCCCATAAAAAGGGAACGCCGATGGCATCTTCTGGGATGCCGCAAGCTCGCGCTTTGGTCTTAAGTTCTTTGGCGTTGTTCGGGTGGAGATACACCTCTTTCCGCTCAAATCGGACCCTATTTCCGATCTGGTTTTGCTCCAGGTATCGTTCGACAACAGCGCAATGAGGACAGCCATATCCGTAGAAAAGGATGATGCCTCTTGCTGATTGTTGCTCAACCGTTGAAGACGTACCTTCCTGAAATCGTGGGGCATTGTTCTTTTGCAGAAACAAATAGAACGAAAGCGCCAACACGCTGGCAAAGACCAGCGCAGAAAATATGAGCTGTTTTTTGAGCTTGTTCATAACGCCCAGTCTGTTTAACAATGCACATAGTCGTCTTGCACGAAATCAATCTGCAAAACGCCATGCCGCAGACAACATCTGTTGTAAAGCGGAAAGTCGTTTGTGAGAAAGACGCTGTAACCCTGCAAGGAGACGAATTGCGCGGCAAAAAGACGCAATTCCTTTGCCAAGATTTGAGAAAAATCAGCTAATCGGTGGACGTGGCACAAAACAGACGACTTGTCCGGCGTCATCGAATTGCACCTGGCAAGCCTTGGTGAGATGGTCAAGCATGCGTTTGCGCGCACGCTGCAGACGGGATTTGGCGCCTGACAATGAAAGCCCCGTGACTCGGGCGAATTCTTCCTGCTTCATGCCCTGTAAATCACAGAGCATGATTGCTTCCCGGTCTTTCTCGTCCAACTCTGACAAGACGCGAGGGATGCAGGCGGACAAACTGTCAACAGTTGCGGGCTCTTCGTCGCTGATGGCCAAGTCTTCTGGCAATTCAACCTGATCGCGTCGCAACCTGAAGTGATCGGCAACCGCATTGCGAGCCACTTCGAATAGCCATGCACGTGCGCTTCCAAGACTGCAAAAGCCATCACCCTTGTGCATCGCTTTCAGAAATACCTCTTGCAACAAATCTTCGGCCTGATGGGGATCTGAAAGGCGACGTGACAGAAAGTTACGCAACTCGGTTTCGTGCTTGTTCCAGGCGCTCCTGACACAAGTATAAGTTGGCGTCTTCCCTTGCATGGGGCTACTCTCCTTTGTATGGACGGTTTAGCGGAAATACCGCCGCTGAAACCAGAAAGCAACATTGACCAAGCCGATCATCACTGGCACTTCGACCAGCGGTCCGATCACGGCCGCAAAGGCCGCGCCTGAGTTCAGGCCGAATACGGCGATTGCGACGGCGATTGCCAGTTCGAAATTGTTGCTAGCAGCGGTGAAGGCCAGGGTCGTGGTTTTGCCATAATCAGCGCCGACCTTCTTGCCCATGACAAACGACACCAGGAACATGATGACGAAATATACCAGCAACGGGATCGCGATGCGCACCACATCCAGCGGGATTTGCACGATCAAATCGCCCTTAAGACTGAACATCAGCACGATGGTGAACAACAGCGATATCAGCGTCAGCGGGCTGATCTTCGGCACCACGACGGCGTGATAGCGTTCACGTCCCATCATTTTCACACCGATGAAGCGTGTGACAGCCCCCGCAATGAACGGAATGCCAAGGTAGATGAACACACTTTCGGCAATCTGGGCTATGGTGACATCGACCGCTACGCCTTGCAGGCCGAACAGTGGTGGCAGAACCGTGATAAAGAACCATGCGTACAAACTGAAGAAAATCACCTGGAACACGCTATTGAACGCCACCAGTCCGGCGGCGTACTCGCTGTCGCCGTTGGCCAACTCGTTCCAGACGATGACCATCGCGATGCAGCGCGCCAATCCGATCATGATCAGGCCAATCATGTACTCCGGTTTATCAGGCAAAAATACAATCGCGATGAAGAACATCAGCAGTGGGCCGATGATCCAGTTCTGCACCAGCGAAAGCACCAGAACCCGTACATTGCGGAACACATCCGGCAGTTCCTCATAGCGCACCTTGGCAAAGGGTGGAAACATCATCAGAACCAGGCCGATGGCGATCGGTACGTTGGTGGTGCCGATAGTAAAGCGGTCGATAAAATGCTTGGCATCAGGCGACGCCCAGCCAATGGCTACCCCCAGCGCCATCGCACCAAAGATCCACCAAGTCAGATGACGGTCAAGGAACGATAAGCCTTTTCGGGCGCTCCCAGAAGAAAGTACGCTTGGGCAGCATGGGTCAAGGCTCATGAATGTACTCCTGCTATTTCAATTAATGGGTTGTTATTGGCTTATTCCGCGCACGCTGTTCTGCAGCGATGCGCGATCAATTTTGTCGATGGGCAGACTTAAAAAAGCCTGAAGTCGATTCGTAATCTCGATGTATACCTTCGAAAAGGCCTTGCGCTGCGTTTCAGTGTCGCCAGTCACGGCAGCAGGATCCATGAATCCCCAATGCGCCGTGATTGGCTGCCCTGGCCATGAGAGGCATACTTCTCCAGCAGCTTGGTCGCAGACGGTAAACACAAAATCCATTCTAGGTGCGTCGGTTACGGCAAATTCATCCCAGCTCTTGCTGCGTAATTGGCTGACGTCTTATTGCAGCGTTATGACACTCGCGATGAATTACTTCTAAAACCTCAGTCTTATGCCTTAAGCCCGCTCCGGTTTGACCGCTTCGATGTTAGCCGACACTACATATTTCTCAATACCATTCCCTTGCGCCCACTCGCGGATGAATTCGCGGCTTTCCTCTTTTGTTACGACTTTGATTTGTCCGAACCCGGCAACCTTCAATGCGGCTTCCAGATCGTCAATCAATGCTGCCCCGGCCACACAATAGGCATGCATGAGCATGTCGTTTCTGATTTCCTCCGGAATTGGGGAAGTCGCCACAACATCAGAAATTGCGAGACGACCGCCAGGTTTCAGTACGCGAAAAGCTTCGACAAAGACCCGCGGCTTGTCGGGTGAAAGATTGATGACGCAGTTAGAAATGATGACGTTAGCTACGTTGTCCGCGACGGGCAAGTTTTCAATCTCGCCCAGTCGGAATTCAACATTGCTGTAACCACCTTTTCCAGCGTTAGCACGTGCTTTGCTGACCATCTCCGGTGTCATGTCCACGCCGATCACGCGACCACTGTCACTGATCTGGCGCGCTGCGAGGAAGCAGTCGAAGCCACCACCGCTGCCGAGATCAATAACGACTTCACCTGGCTTTAGTGCAGCAATCGCCTGCGGGTTGCCACAACCGAGTCCCATGTTTGCGCCTTCCGGGACCGATTCTGTATCCTCTTGCGAATAACCAAACGCTTCAGCTTTTACGGATGCGATCGTATTGTCCGTATTACTACAGCAACTCGGGCCGCATCCACATGCAGCAGGCGCTTTCGCAACCTGACTGTAAGTTTCACGCACAATTGCGCGAACTTCATCTTTTTGTACGTCTTTCATAGAGATTTCTCCATTGTTGATATCTTACTTAGTTGCCTTGTTTATGCCGCTAGCAAGCTGCAATAAGCGATCGACTCCGACGGGTTCCTCTTTCAACAAGGGAACAAGTGCGTAGCGCTGGGCATGCTTGGTCTCTACGGCATCAATTTCACGCAATTCGTTCTGCGCACGCTGGCGCAACAGCGGCGATTTTGGCGAGGCCGCAGCGACACTGTTATTGATCACCCATGCCCATGGTTCGATGCCTGCGCGGCGCAAGTCGTCCTGCAAGCCTGCCGCCTCCAGAACGGGGGTGGTTTCCGCAAGTGTGACCAGCAGTACCTTGGTCTGCTTTGGATCTTGCAGTTGCATCATCGGGGTGGTGAAGTGTGTGTAACCGGCACCACTCAATTGTCGAGCGATGTCACGATGGTAGGCACCAGTTGCATCGAGCAACAGCAGCGTGTGTCCTGTCGGGGCAGTATCCATCACAACGAACATTTTTCCAGCTTCTCGAATGATGCGTGAAAATGCCTGGAACACGGCAATTTCCTCTGTGCAGGGCGAGCGCAAGTCTTCCTGCAGCATCGCCAGCCCTTGCGCATCAAGGTTAGCTCCCTTGGTTTCCAGCACATGGTTTCGATAGCGCTCGGTTTCGGCATGAGGGTCAATGCGGCTGACAGTCAGATTGTTCATGGAACCATGCAGCGTTTCGGACAGATGTGCTGCCGGGTCGGATGTGGTCAGATGCACCGGCAATCCGCGACGCGCCAGTTCAACGGCAACGGCTGCTGCCAAAGTGGTTTTGCCGACTCCGCCTTTTCCCATCAACATCACCAGTCCATGACCGTCCTGCGCAATTTCATCGACCAGTCTGGACAGATTGGGCGTGCTGGGTACGGATACCGGCTCTGCGGTAGTCGTTTCAGCCGAGTAGGGTTCATCATTCAATAACTGACGCAATGCCTCGACGCCGACCAGATTGAATGGCTTGAGGGAGACCAGATCGCGCGGTAGCGGTTGCAACAGTTTGGGGATGGAATCCATTGCAGCTTGTTCGCGCAGGTGTATGGCGGAAGCAAGATTGTCGAGCACCGCTTCTGCGGCGGGCAATACGCCATTGATCACCAAGTATTGCTGGTTGAGATTGACCTCTGCGAGTTCCTGATGCGTGCGCTCCGCTTCGCGCAAAGTGCCTTTTTGTGCTCGGGCCACCAGGACAAGTCGCGTGCGCTTGCCATCAGCCAATGCGTTGACGGCCGATTTATATTGTTCACGCTGCTTTTCCAGCCCCGCCAAGGGGCCCAGGCAGGAGGCGTCACCGGAACCGCTTTCCAGAAAACCGCTCCAGGCACCGGGCAGTTGCAACAGCCTGATGGTGTGACCGGTTGGTGCAGTATCGAATATCACGTGGTCGTAATCTGCGATCAGTTCGGCATCGGTTAGCAATGCGGTGAATTCGTCAAATGCGGCAATTTCCGTCGTGCATGCGCCGGACAATTGTTCCTCAATGCCCTTGACGACATCGTCGGGCAGCACACCACGTACCGGGCCAACTATGCGGTCGCGGTATTGCTGCGCGGCAGCTTGAGGATCGATTTCAAGCGCTGCAAGCCGAGGAACCGCTGGAACGGGGGTAATGTGATTGCCGATGGTGATCCCGAAAACCTGCCCGACGTTCGATGCCGGATCGGTGCTGACCAGCAGCACCTTGCGCCCGGCGTCTGCCAGTTGAACCGCCGTCGCGCAGGCGATCGAGGTTTTGCCGACACCGCCCTTGCCGGTAAAAAACAGAAAACGCGGCGGATGTTCCAAGAATTTCATGATCGGCTCCCAGTTTTGTCAGTTGCAACAATTGCTCCCACGACCCCCACCGCAACAGGAAACAACAGGAATTCTCGGCAGAGCAATTCCTGTCCAACGGGCCAGTTCAAGGCGTGTCGGATAACGACCAGCAAGAGCGACTTCACCATCAACAAGAATCAATGGCAGTGCGCTCGTTCCAGATCGCTCCAGATAGCTTTTTACGATAGCGTTCTCTGCGAACGCCATCGGTTGCTGCGCCAAATTGAAACGCTCTATCGCCTGACCGTTTGACTTGAGCCATTCCACATCAGTTGCGAAATTGACCAATGCCTGATCAACGTCTACGCCGCAAACGCCCGTGCTGCAGCACAGGGCTGGATCGAAAACCTGAATTCTCTTCATATCAATTCTCCTGTTTAGCTGCTTGTGATTCAAGCACAATGCGTGCAGCAAATTCCGTACACTTTCTTGTCATCATGGCGCAGCGTTCGCGCCGACCTTCCTTGCTGAATGCTTGGTTTCCATCAGGGCCGTTGGGGGCGTAGCCAAGCAGGATGTGGCAATCGCGTGCGCCGAAAGATTGTTCGAATTCTCGTATGAGCCTTTGAGTCGCTTCCTGAACAACCAATATCGGATCACCGGCTTTTTTGCGACCTAATGCAAGCCCCAATCCCATTAATGCTCCGGTAAGTGCACCGCAGGCGCCACCTGTTCGCGCCATGCCACCGCCAAAACATGTGGCGATGCCCGGCATAACGGAAGATTCACTTCCTTGCATTTTTGCAAGCGCCAGCAGTGCGCTTTCTGCGCAATTCAACCCTGAGAGAAACAATTCCTCGGCGACTTGTCCAGCTTCGATTTCCTTAGCTTTAACCATGAGTTTTGTACCCGACAGACTAGGCGGTCATCGTCCCAATGCGATCAAGTTCCACCTTGAGTGCAGTTTTGTCATGCTGTAGCTTGTCTAGCGGCAGCGCCAGAAAGGCTTCGATTCGTGTACGCAGGATGCGGTATGCCCTCACAAAAGCCGCTTCAATTTCTTCATCCGTGCCGGTTACCTTACCTGGGTCGTCAACACCCCAATGTGCTCGGAGCACTGGCCCCAGATAGGCCGGACAAGTTTCGCCAGCTGCGGACGAGCAAACGGTGATGACAATATCCGGCGTCATTGGCAGGTTGTCCCAGGACTTGCTGTGCAAGCCTTCAGTTGAGATACCTTCACGTGCCAACAGCGCCAGCGAACGCGGGTGCACGTAACCTGCGGGCTGGCTGCCGGCACTGACCGCTTTCCATCCATAAGGAGCGAGGTGGTTAAAAGTGGCTTCAGCCAGAATGGAACGGCACGAATTGCCGGTACAGAGAATTAGGACGTTCATGATTCACCTAAGGACCTATTTTCAAGATTGGTCGAGCACAGCGACCGCGCGTAACGCCGCCTTGATCAACAATTCTTCAGGTATGGCATCGAAGCTTTTGCCATCGACTTCCAAGGTTCGGCAGTCAGCATTGCCACAAGCGGCACAGCAGCGGCTGCTTCCAGCAGAAGCTTCGAGCCAGTGTTCCAAAGGTTGTCCGGCAATCCAGATGCGTTGGATTCGGCCGGTGCTGTTTGAAACGCTGCCTCGCTAATCTCGCGGGTTTCGAGTACGGGTTCATACCCCAAGGGCAGTAAGGCTGCTTTGAGGTGCAATACAGCACTATCGACCTGTTGCTGTGTATTTGCGCAACGTGGGCAGGTTGCCCCTTCTGCATTGACCAAACGTTGCCAGAGTATGGGTAGAGATTTCATTTTTTCTCCTTCGGTTTTTTGCCTACGGGCGGCAGCAAATCCTCGCAACAGGCCGAAGCTGAACGGATGTCGGCGCAATCCTGAGGGCTGCCTTGACAACATTCCTCGGTGAGATAGGCGATCAGATCGAGCATCAGGGGAATGTTTGCGCGGTAGCGCTGGAAGCGCCCTTCCTGTTCAACCGACACCAAGCCTGAAATGGTCATATCCTTCAGGTGAAAAGACAGGTTGGTGGGAGGTATGTTGAGGGTGGTTGCAATCTGACCCGCGACGAGCCCGTCCATGCCGTATTTGATAAGGAGGCGGTAAATATCCAGCCGGATCCCTGAAGACAGGGATTCGAAGAGATTGGTGGCAGTAGTTTTATCCATATTTTAATTATACAACTATATTTGAAATGTTGTTTAAGTCGTATTGATGCGAGCATTAATACAAGCCCTTGGCAAGGTCATTTGAATATAAATATCTACGATATTATTTATATCGTAGATATGTATTAATTTTTAAGATACAATTCAAATGTACTCATTTATATAGACTTACCTACCGGCAACAACATGGGCTTGCCCACATATGGCTAACGGCGATCAAATCAAAGCTATGTTGCGCGCATATAAGTTGGCTGATGAAAGCCAGCTTCTGACTATTGCGCTCCAAATCGCAGCGCGCGAAGCTAAAGCGGGTCACAATCGTCTTGCCGAAGAGATCAGGGAGCTGGTTGACCAACTCAAAGCAAAAAGTGGTCACATTGCCCCATATCGCGGACCAACACCTATAGCCCAACCAAAAGGTGAGCTGGCTGATTTAATCAGCGCCTCTTACCCCAACATTAGTCTGGATGAACTTATACTTTGTCCAGAAACGCTTCAACGCCTGAATCGCGTTATTAGCGAACAACGTCAATCTTCTCGCATTCAGGAATACGGTCTCAGTCCGCGTAGGAAGCTATTGCTGGTTGGCCCTCCTGGCACCGGGAAAACCATGACTGCGAAAGTGTTAGCCACTGAGCTATCACTGCCACTTTTCTCACTCAAATTGGAGAGCTTGTTTACGCGCTATATGGGCGAGGCAGCGACAAAACTCAAGCTGATTTTCGAGAACATTCAGCAGGTACGAGGGGTATACCTTTTCGACGAGTTTGACGCCATTGGGCAGAAACGCGCTACAGCTAACGATATCGGCGAGATTCGTCGCATCTTGAATTCATTTTTGCAGCTTATCGAGCAGGATACTTCAGGAAGCGTAATTACTGCCGCTACAAATCATCCAGAACTTTTGGACGCAGCCCTTTTCAGACGGTTTGATGACGTTTTGAAGTTTGAACTGCCGGATCGCAACGTGCTGACAGACATATTGAAGCGACGGCTAAGAAAATTTTCATCGACTGCTGATTACGAAGAACTTGCTGTTGTGTCTGATGGGTTAAGCCATGCCGATATACAACGCGCATGTGACGACGCAATCAAAGACATGATTATCTCTGGTAAAAATTCGCTATCTACTGACGACATACTCCACTCCATCCGCGAACGTTTAAACGACCGAGGTTCATTCTCAAACCGCCTATAGGAAATCCTCATGGCTTCCGGATCAAATGAGCTGCACCCTCACCTACATCTAGTCAACCGAGCCATCACCCAGAAATTCACCGCTAAAAGCGGAAGAGGCCCAACCATCAAGTTGATGGCGCGAGAGCGAGAGGCTCATGGAAAGCGGCTTCTCAACTCG
>JAYFNP010000039.1:0-2746 GCA_034933385.1 Burkholderiaceae bacterium
AGAACCATCGCATCTTATGGCTTCCTGCTGCCGCACAAGGGCATCCAGACATTGATTGGCGCATTTGCCCATCTGGCCAAAAACGATCCCGATTTGCACCTGCTGCTGCTAAATGCCCTGTATCCGGTAGCCGACTCGGCCCAGGAACAGCATGCTTGCGAAACGCTGATCGAACGTCTCGGACTCGGCGAACAGGTCACGTTCATCACCGATTTCCAGACCGACGAACAAACGCTGGCGCAACTCCAGACGGCCTCGCTGATCGTCTATCCATACCAGAACACCAAAGAATCGGCCAGCGGTGCGGTACGCATCGGGCTGGCATCCGGCCGACCGGTGGCGGTCACGCCATTGCCGATCTTCGAAGACGTCAGCGAAGCAGTGCACACGCTGTCGGGAACCGATGAAGCCTCGCTGGCGGCCGGCATCCGGCAATTGCTGGATTCGCCTGCGGTTATCGGGCAACAAGCCAGCAAGACGGCACGCTGGGTCGCAGCGCGCGAATGGCCGCAGCTTTCGATACGCCTGCTGAACATCATCGACGGCCTCGCCAATCCGCTCGGCTGAACCATGCTCGGCACCTTCCGCCTGTTCCTCGCCATCCTGGTCGCACTCAGCCATGCCGACGTGCGGGTATGGGGGCTGAATCCCGGCGTAGTTGCGGTGGTCGGTTTTTACCTGATTTCCGGTTACGTGATGACCGGACTTATGCAACGGCACTATGTCGGTTATGCGCGCATCCCGTCGTTTTACATCGACCGCGTGCTGCGGCTGTATCCGCAATATCTGGCGGTCGGCCTGCTGACGCTGGCGTGGTTCTTCAGCGCCGGGACCTTCACCCCGTTTCTGCAACATCCGCCCAGCGCCGCCGATTTGCTGAACAACCTGCTGGTCGTGCCGCTCAACTATTTCATGTACAACGGCAGCGACCAGTTCACGCTGATGCCGCCGACCTGGTCGCTCGGCACCGAATTCCAGTTTTACCTGATCTTCCCACTGATCCTTTTGTGGCGGGCACGCATCGTCACCTTCGTGCTCAGCCTGGCCATCTTTATCGCCGCCGCCACTGGCATGATCAACAGCGAGATTTTCGGCTACCGGTTGCTGCCCGGCATCCTGATCTTCTTCCTGTTCGGCTCGGCGCTGTACGACGCTCACCACCACTCGCCGGCGCGCGCCCTGACAGTCACGCTGGTTGCGGTTGCCGGCGGCCTGCTACTGGCCGTGCTGCTCGCGGTAAAGGGCCATCTGCCACTGCCCTACAACAAGGAAACCCTGTTCGGGCTGGTCGTATTTGTACCGATGCTGTACTGGCTCGGCAAATTGCGCCAGCACCCGCTCGACAATTACATCGGCGACCTGTCCTATGGCGTGTTCCTGAACCACTTCCTGATCCAGTGGGGCGTCATGGGCCTGCCGGTCGGCGTGCCGCAACTGTGCGGGTACATCGGCCTGTGCATTCTGCTGTCCGCCGCGACGCAATACGTCAGCGAGCGCCCGGCGATGCACCTGCGGCGCTGGCTGCGCTCAAAATCACCTAAGCCGTAAGCTGCACAATCAGCGCGACCAGCCGAATAGCCGTCGCCACCGGCATTGCCTTTTAAACAAAAATTTGCGCCACCATAAATTTGATTGTATCATTTTCGATACAATTAGTATTTTTTAACATCATTTGGGAGGAGAAATGACAGCATTCACCGTGTACGATCCGGCCACCGGGAACACGCAATCCCTGATCAATGCCATTACGGCCAGCACATCCCATTTGAATGTGCTCCCCGGTTCGGTCACGCTGGTCAGCGGCGCGACGTCGGAAAATCTATCTTCAGTGTCGTTTTACGACGGCAGCATCGCCAATCTCGGCATCGGTGCGGGGCTGCTGCTGACCTCCGGCGACAGCACACCGCCGACCAGCAACACCTCCACCAGCTACAGCAACAGCCTGACGCCCAGCGCCACCGATGCCGACCTGGCAGCTGCGGTGCAAGCCGGCTTTTCCTCGGCCGGCGACGTCGAGGACGCGACCTCACTACAATTCCAGTTCACAACCGACAGTGCAGCCATTACTGGCGTGCAATTCGACCTGATATTCGGCTCCGATGAATACCCGGAATTCTGCGACACCAGCTTCGTGGACATTGCCGGCGTATTCGTCAACGGTGTCAACTATGCGCTGTTCGGCGGCCATACCAATCAGCCGCTGAGCATCATCAGCAACAACCTGTCGGCCGGCAATTTCCGCGACAACTCGGCCAGCGTGATCGGCATCGAATATGACGGCATATCGACCAAACTGACCATCGTGGCGCCGGTCACGCAAGGCACCAACACCATCAAAATCGCGATTGGCGACACTGGCGACCAAATTTATGACTCCGGCCTGTTCGTCTCCAACCTGCATGGCGTGAATTACAGCGGCACCGGACTGGTGCTGCCGATAACCGGCACCGACGGCAACGAAACCATCACCGGCAGCGATTTCAACGAATATCTGCAAGGCATGGACGGCAACGACACGCTGTATGGCGGCCTCGGCAACGACATCATCGACGGCGGCAGCGGCCAGGATCTGGCAAACATGAACGGGAACAAGCAGGATTACACCATCACCAAGAGCAACGGGGTGTTTTACCTGACCGGCCCGGACGGCAGCGATCAACTGCTCAACATCGAAAACCTGCATTTCGACAACCAGACGCTGAATCTGGTCAAGCTGGTCAACGACGCGGGGGATCAAGGCATCATC
>JAYFNP010000040.1:0-2313 GCA_034933385.1 Burkholderiaceae bacterium
CGCAAGGCAGTTGTCAGATCGGCAGTAAAGCTGGCGTTGCCCGAACCGGATTCTCCGGTGCGCAACACGTGACGAATTAGGTAATAGACATCCGCGCTCACCAAACCGCCGGGCTGATGCAAAACCGTCAGTACAGCAGCCATGCCCTCATCCGACAGTTCGCCATCTATCATGGCGGAAATTTGTTCCTGCCTCGTCACCATTCTTATCTGCTCGATCGTATCCCGTGCACCGCCGATCTGCTCCATACGGTTTCCCGACAGGGGCAAGACTGTTGCGGCTGTTGTTGATCGTTGTAATGCGCTGACGATGCTTGTGGCATCGCAATATGAAGTCGACACTGCCTACAGGTGAGGTAGTTATCGAATTATTGGCTTTTCACCGCCGTTTATCAATACCTGGCTCCAATAACGGCTGAAGTTTTTCTGCAATAGCTTCGCGCGCCCTGAAAATTCGGCTGCGCACGGTTCCAAGCGGACAGGCCATCGCTTGAGCGATCTCGCCATAGCTTAGCCCGTCGAATTCCCGCAGTGCCAGCGCAATGCGCAAATCCTGCGGCAATTCATCCATTGCCTGATTGATCGTTTCGGCAATTTGCCTGGCCAGCAATGCCGATTCTGGCGTTTCCCCGTCACTTTGACTGGCCTTGTCGCCCGATGTTTCGGCGTGTTCAGTGCCCAAATCCTTGAGCGCTGGTATTCGCCTGCCTCTGGTTTCCAAAAAATGCCGAGCCGTGTTGATGCCTATACGGTACAGCCAGGTATAAAAGGCGGAATCACCACGAAAATGCGGCAACGCACGATATGCCTTGATGAAGGTTTCTTGAACGATGTCCTCGGCCTCGGCAGCATCACCCACCAAACGCAAAACCAGCCTGAACAACCGTCGTTGATATTTGGACACCAGTAAATCGAATGCGATATTCTCACCGCGCTGAACGCGCTGGACCAGTTGCCGGTCAATTTCACCTTCCTTGTTCACGATATGCGTTCCTTTCCATTTCCCGACCCAACGCACAAGGAACGAACTACGTCATTTCCTCCTGCCGCTCCGAGCGCATCGCAATCCATCGGCAAGCGACCGCCAAGCCGTGAAATTCATCCGCTGAAACGCTGTCGGGCAAAACCGGAACCAGCGTTGCTTGCCCACCTCCAGCTTCCAGACGCAAAAACATCAACCCCGGCCACAAGATGGACGCACCAGCCAGACGAACCGTTTCCCATTCCGTGACGAATTCAGGATGCGCGGATTCATATTGCCTCATCCGTATTTGTCCAATACCGGAAATATCAATTCGGAACGTTTTTCTTTTGCGGGAAATATGAAATAGCGCAAAAAAAGCAAAAACAAAATTCAGACTCGCGATCACCAGCCGCACAACGAACGAAAAATTTCCTGCCAGGCAAAAACCGACCAGCATACCGACCGCGGCGATACATGCACACATCGTCAGCGACAACATGAACAACAATCTGGACGGTCTAACGATGACGGAGATTGCAATCGACATGTCGTTCCGGAAATGGATGAAAAAAGCCCCCCATTCATAAAGAATGGAGGGCCATGATGTCGTCTAATGCAGGTTTATATCTTGGCGAAAACCAGCGTTCCATTGGTTCCGCCAAAGCCGAATGAATTCTTCAGCGCAACATTCAGTTTCGCATCGCGTGCAGTATTCGCGCAATAATCAAGATCGCACTGCGGATCCTGATTGAAGATGTTGATGGTCGGCGGAATGACTTGATTGTGCAATGCCAGCACCGTAATCACCGACTCCAGACCGCCTGCGCCGCCCAGCAAATGGCCAATCATCGATTTTGAGGAACTCATTACGATGTTTTTGGCGTGATCACCCAACGTACGTTTGACCGCAACCGTTTCGGCCATGTCTCCCAGCGGAGTCGACGTGCCATGCGCATTCACATAATTGACTTCGTCCGGGTTAATGCCAGCATCCTTGATCGCATTGTTCATGCAGCGGGCTGCCCCGCTACCGTCTTCCAGCGGAGCGGTCATGTGATGCGCATCAGCACTCATGCCGAAACCGATCAGTTCCGCATAAATCTTCGCGCCGCGCGCTTTGGCATGTTCATACTCCTCGAGCACCATCACGCCGGAACCTTCGCCCAGCACGAAACCATCGCGATCCTTGTCCCACGGACGGGATGCGGTCGCCGGGTCGTCGTTGCGTGACGACAAAGCGCGCGCCGAAGAAAAACCTCCTACGCCAAGCGGACATATGCACGATTCGGCGCCACCAGCAACCATTACGTCAGCATCGCCGTACTCGATTATCCTGGCAGACAAACCAAT
>JAYFNP010000041.1:0-3114 GCA_034933385.1 Burkholderiaceae bacterium
CAATGGTGTTGTGCTATTCGCTAAGGATGCTCTCACGATAGCTCTCTCCGACTTCCAAGCCATGCATCAATTTCAGATTCTAGCCATCCGACTGCGCTGCTACCTAACTTGATTGGCCTAGGGAAAGACGCGTCGAAATATTTGCATTTGGGGTTGAGTTTGTTGTAAATGCTGGCACCAGAAAGCCCTGTTTTTATTTTCAGTTTTTTTAGGCGTAGGACGTTGTGGTAAGTTTGCAAAGTGTTCTCCATCGTGGTCTCCTTAAGAGTTAACTGGTTTCGATGAAGATAGTTTAGAAAAACATCCAGCGTGCTAATACGCAGTTTGCTTGTAAACAGGGGAGAATATTTGATGCAAGAGGTGCATTTCTGCGGCGCTTCAAGAAACGGGGAGGGGGCAAGCCTGAATTATTGACTGGGCGCATGCAGGGCGCCCAGTCATTGGCGCCGAATTTGCAAAGTCCATCCTCGCTGCAAAAGTGGATGCTGGGATAGGAATGAGGGAAGTCCTAGATGGTTCTAGTGTTACGCAGACTGTGTTAAGAAGGCTTCTTGTTTTTGTTCGGGAAGATGTTTGTTGTGTCTGGCATTTCTGCTAGCCATTTATCAACAGTCTTCTCAAGGCTGTCAGGTTTGAGCTTGGGGCCCTGTTTTTGTGAAAAATTAAACACGTCATTTTTGATGTTTCTGACAGCATGGGATCTTGAGCGCCAGCCGCCGACAGGGCGTTTTTCGTGTGCTAACTGGTATGCGTACTCTCGAAGTGGCTTATAAGCTTGATTTCTTCCTAGAGATCCGGATTTGGCTCGAACACTTAGCGCTTCTCCAAATGCATTCGATCGTGTTTCGGTAACTGTTTGTTCATACGCGCTATTGATCCCTTTGCTTGCTATTGATGTGCCACACCAATAACGTGCATCGGCCATGTAAGACCAAGCAAGCTCTTTGTACCCCGCAGCTAGCGCATTATGCGCGCGGATGCAGTACACGCAAGAGATGATGATTGCCCCATACGGTGAACTTGCTACCCAGTCAGATCCTTTCAGCTTGTCGCTATCTGATGCGAATAACATGAGTATTTCAAGGGGGTCCTCAACTGTTGTGTCGTCGCGATTAACAACAACAGCCATAATCTCCTGTACAAAACTTTGCTCCGTCGCGTTAGGCTTCAAATGGATGTAGCAACTGCACAGATTCGACAGAGTAATATGAGCATATCGTATTACGTTGAGATCAAGGCGTGATGCGCGTTTAGACGTGTTCATGGGTTAAATGGTAAGGCGCGATGGTGTCTTGTACAAATGCTTACATGAGAATGTATACGACGCATCAAGAAGGAAGCAATACTATATGTCGTCGCAGGAGGGGGTATTTTTGGGGGTATAATAAAAGCCATACGAAAAAAAACAACAAAATACTTGGCTTCCGAGACGTTTTTTGATTCCTGTCGGCGGCCAATTCCGACACTGCAAACGCATCGGCGTTTGCGGCTGGCGCTCGTAACTTACGGCCGTCGCTTGGCGCCTTGTCTTGCGCTTGGCTAACGGAAATTGCAGCGGCTCGTTTTTTGCGCACGTACCATGAGAGATTGACTTGATTTTCTGTCTGCGATGAATGCTAAACATGACATCTGTCCAGAATGCGGCAAGCCGGAAGGCATTCCGCTGATCTGGGGCAAGCCGCCGACGGATGCCGTCGAAAAGATCGAGAATGGTGAACTGATTTGCGGTGGCTGCGACATCTGGTCGGCAGTATGCGGCGTGGTGATGAACCGCGAATGCCGGGCATGCGGACACCAATGGCATGTCCGCGAGGCGGACAGCGGAAAATAAACCTCCCTGGTGTCCTTCCTGCGGATTATTCGGGTTCGTCCAGTTTCTCTTTGACGCCTTTCCAGCGGAAAGGCAACGCACTGCCGCGTTTCGGAGCGATGCTTACGCTTTTCTCGATGGGCTTGCCTTCATATTCGGCGCTGACCTTGTATTTGCCTGCCGGCAACTGGACGTACAGCCACGGGCCATCGACTTCCATGTCGAGCACAACCTGCCCCTTGCTGTTCCGAATCTTGACCTTGACGTCGGACAGATAGTCGCCGACGGTCAGCGCGAAATCCATTCTCAGGTTGTAATCCTTGGCCAGAGGCTTCATCGCGTCGCGTTCGTCGGCGGTGATGCCGCCGCTGATATACGACACGGCGCCCAGCTGTTTGATCACTGGGGCATCCTGTGCCTGTGCTCGTGGTGCCACGAAGGAAATAATCAACAGAAAGGCCGCTACAGCGTGCAACCAAAAGGTTTGTGACGATTTCATCGGAGTCTCCTCAGGGAATGACTGTGAATATTGGCAGCCGGTATCGCTTCCAGGCTGTCGAAACCATGATGCCTTGCCAATGTTACAAAGCGTATGCGCCACATGTTTGACCAAAAACAAGCTCACCAACAGTTTCTGCGGCGAGAATTCAATTTGCAAGGCGATGCGGCAAACAGATTGTTACACTTTAACGCAACAGAGATGCTTGTTTTCGGCAATGATCAGGCTACCATATCTCACACATCGTTAAATTTAATATGGGGTAATCCATGAAAATGCAAACCAAAATCATTGCGTCGCTGCTTTGCCTGAGTGCCTTGCCCTTGGCAAATGCGCAAGAATTCGAAGATACCGCGCGCGTGACCAGCGTCAGGCCGCATTTCGAGCAGGTCAATCAGCCGCGACAGGAGTGCCGGACGGTGTACGTCCCGGTTCAGCAAGAACGTAGTGCTGCCGGCGCGATCATTGGCGGCATCGCGGGCGGCATTCTCGGAAACCAGGTCGGGCGTGGCAGCGGCCGGGCGGTAGCGACCGGCGTCGGTGCGGTCGCAGGCGCAGTGGTGGGCGACAACCTGGATAACCGTGATCGTCCGCCAGCCGGACAGGTTGCACAGCAGGAGTGTCGTACGGTTGATGGTTTTCAGCAGCAGACGACAGGTTACGAAGTAACCTATGTGTACGGCAAGCGCACTTTCAGTACGGTTTTGCCTTACGATCCGGGCAAGCGCGTCCGGGTGAGGGTTTCGGTCGTACCGCTCTGAGTTTTTATACCGGGTCCTGCCGCCCGGACGCAGGATGGCGTCCG
>JAYFNP010000042.1:0-3065 GCA_034933385.1 Burkholderiaceae bacterium
CCATGACGGTGTGGTTGGTGTAAGAAAACATCCGCGACACGACGTCGAACGCGCGGTCCCACGAATAGCCGAAGTCGTCGAGCAGCACCCGCATCATCTCGGGGATGGCCAGCACCGGATGGGTATCGTTCAGGTGTACCGAGACGCTTTCCGCCAGATTTTCGAAATCCGGATGATTCAGCAGGTGGCGCCGCACCATGTCCTGCATGCTGGCCGAAATAAAGAAAAATTCCTGGCGCAACCGCAACTCCCTGCCGGATTCGGTCGAATCGTCCGGATACAGCACGCGGGTAATGTTTTCCGACATCGTTTTGGCTTCGACCGCGCCAGTGTATTCGCCGCGATTGAACGCCGACAGGTTCATCTCGGCGGCGGCTTTGGCCGACCACAGCCGCAGCGTGCTGGTGGCTTCGGTCTGATAGCCGGGGATGATGGTGTCGTAGGCCATCGCCAGCACGCTGTGGGTATCGACCCAGCGCACGCGCTCGCCTTCCTTGACGATGCGGCCGCCGAAACGCACCTGGTACTGCACTTCCGGCCGCGGGAATTCCCACGGGTTGCCACGGGTCAGCAACCAGTAGTCGGGGGTTTCGACCTGATAGCCATCGACGATCTGCTGCTTGAACATGCCGTATTCGTAACGCAGGCCATAGCCCATGCTGGGCAATTGCAGCGTCGCCATCGAATCGAGAAAGCAGGCTGCCAGGCGTCCGAGACCGCCGTTGCCCAGAGCCGCATCCGGTTCGCCACCGGCGATTTCGTCGAAATCGACCGACAGATCGGCCAGCGCTTCCTTGACTTCCTTGCTGATGTCCAGCGCCTGCAGCGCATTGGTGAACGTGCGCCCGATCAGGAATTCCATCGACAGGTAGTAAATGTTTTTTGCCTGCTGGTTGTAGAACGCTTCCGCAGTACTCATCCAGCGCTCGACCAGCCGGTTCCTGACGGACAGTTCGGTCGCCAGCAACCAGTCATGGCGGTTGGCATTGATCGGGCTTCGGCCGGAACGATAACGCAGATTATTGATGATCGAACGTTTCAACGCATCCACGTCGTTGGGCAGATAACCTTCGTGCTTGTTCGGAATCGGCTGGTTCATACGCCCTCACCTGATGAAGTTGATGATAGTTGCACCCAATTGCTTTCAATTGCACGCCATTCGAGGCTCACAGAGTACAACAGAACCTCGACGGATTCCAGTTTTCTGCACCCTGCCATCAAACGGCTTGGCGGTGCGAGTTCCTGCCGTCAATGCCGGATCTGTGCATACAGCGCCAGATATTGTTTGGCCGCCGCTTCCCAGCTGAACTGCTGGCGCATCGCGCGCCGCTGCAATCGCTGCCACTCGGTCTTGCGGGCGAACATCTCGAAACACCTGTGCACCGCCGACATGAACGCATCGTAGTAAAAGCCGTCGAACGTGAACCCGGTCGCGCTGCCGTTTGTCATGTTTTCCTCAGTACAGTCCACCACCGTGTCCGCCAAACCGCCGACGCGGTGTACCAGCGGCAGCGTTCCATAGCGCAAGCCGTACAGTTGCGTCAGCCCGCATGGCTCATAACGCGACGGCATCAGAATGACATCCGCGCCCGCCATCACGCGATGCGATTTCCGTTCGTCGTAGCCGACATGAATCGACACGGCCTGCGGATTCGCCCAGGCGGCATTGCGAAACGCCGTTTCCAGCGAAACATCGCCGCTGCCGAGTACCACGATCTGGCCGCCGCGGCTGACGATTTCCGGCAACGCGTCCAACACCAGATCCAGCCCCTTCTGTACCGCCAGCCGGCTGACGATGCAAAATAGCGGCACGTCGTCCTTGATCGGGAAACCGGCCTCTTCCTGCAGTGCGCGCTTGCAGGCGCGCTTGCCGGACAACGCGCGGGCGTCGTATTTCGCCGCAATCGCGGCATCGTTCGCCGGATTCCAGATCGTCGTGTCGACCCCGTTCAGGATGCCGATCAGGTCGGCGGCACGCTTGTGCAACACGCCATCCAGTCCGCAAGATTGTTCCGGACGCAAAATTTCGCGCGCGTAGGTCGGGCTGACGGTCGCGATCTTGTCGGCATACATCAGCCCCGCCTTGATGAACGACAGCTGTCGATGGAACTCGACGCCCTCGACACCGTAAAAATGCGCCGGCAAATCCAGTTCGCCAAATACCTGTGCCGGGAAATTGCCTTGATAGGCGAGGTTATGCACGGTGAACACCGATCCGGCCAGTTTGCGCTTGTTCCAGAATTCGGACGCTTTCAGGTAGGCCGGCGTCAGCCCGGCATGCCAGTCGTGCGCATGCACCACTTCCGGCGTCCATGAGGTATCCAGCCCTTCGGCGACGCGCGCCGCCATCCAGCCGAGCAGCGCGAAACGGCGGTAGTTGTCATAGTAATCGTGGTTCGCGGCATCGGTGTACGGATTGCCGGGACGGTCGAACAGGCCGGGCGCCTCGATGAAATAAATTTTCATCCCGCTGTCCGGCATCACGCCCAGATACAGCCGGATCGCATACGCGCCAAAACGCGGCGGCAATTCGAACACCAGCCTTTGTTCTTTCAGCCGCGACTGAAACGACGGGAAACCGGGCACCAGCATCCGCGTGTCGCAACCGAGGTGCGCCAAGGCTTGCGGCAAGGCGCCGGTGACATCCGCCAGCCCGCCCGTTTTAAGAGCAGGATAAACTTCGGTGCAAACATGCAAAACACGCATCGTCAACTTGCATCGCTCCTCATTCTGTCTGCGGATACACATCCGTCTTGTTCAGGGCTGCCAGCATTTCCTGCGTCACCAGCACCACGCCATTCGGCGAGCGGTAAAAACGCTTCGCGTCCAGTTCCGGATTTTCACCGATGACCATTCCCTCGGGTATCTCGCAACCGCGGTCGATCACCACCCGCCGCAGGCGGCAATGCCGGTGGATTTGGCAGCCGGGCAGAATGACCGCCTGATCGATCACGCAAAACGAGTGTACCCGCACTCTTGAAAACAATATCGTATTCGAAAGTTGCGACCCTGAGACAATGCAGCCACCGGAAACCAGCGAATTCGCCAGAACGCCATGCACGTCG
>JAYFNP010000043.1:0-2176 GCA_034933385.1 Burkholderiaceae bacterium
ACCGGCACGATCCAACCAACGTCGATGAAATCCAGGCTTTACTGGTCGATTTGCCCGGCTACGGTTACGCCGAAGTGTCCGGCGACGCCAAATTGCACTGGCAGGAATTGCTCGGCAATTATGTCCGGCAACGCGAACAACAAGCAAACCGTCATTGAAATCGTAGCGCGGGTGGTGCAGATTGCTCAACCCGCCAGCCAGATCGTCACGCTGTTCGTCGCGGCCGTTGGCGATGAACACATAGCAGCCGGGAATCTCGCGCAGGTAAAACGCAAAATCCTCGGCACCCATCGTCGGCTCAATGCCCGTGTTGACATTCCCCTTGCCGACGATCGATTCCAGCACACTGACCGCAAATGCTGTTTCTTCCGGATGGTTGACCAGCGCTGGATAGCTACGGCGAAAATGGAACTCGGCCGTTGCGCCAAACGCGGCCGCAGTGTGTTCGGCAATCTCGCGCATGCGCCGCTCGATCAGGTCAAGCACGTCGGCATCGTAATTGCGCACCGTGCCGATCAGGCTGGCTTCGTCCGGAATCACGTTGACCGCACTGCCGGCGTGGATTTGCGTCACCGACAGCACCGCCGCCTTGTGCGGGTTCTTGTTGCGCGAAATGATCGTTTGCCAGGCTTGCGCGATCTGCACCGCGACCATCACCGGATCGATGCTGCGCTGCGGATGCGCCGCATGGCTGCCATGCCCCTTGATCGTCACGCGGAAGCCGTTGCTGGCCGCCATCATCGGGCCGGAGCGCACGCCGAACGTGCCGTAATCGTGCACCGGCCAATTGTGCAGGCCGAACATCGCATCCAGCGGAAATTGCTCGAACAAGCCGTCGTCGATCATCCGCTTCGCGCCGCCGGCGCCTTCCTCGGCCGGCTGGAATACCAGCACCACCTTGCCGGGGAAATCGCGGTGTTGCGCCAGCCAGCGCGCCGCACCCAAGAGCATCGCGGTATGCCCGTCATGGCCGCAAGCATGCATCTTGCCCTCATGCTGCGACGCATGGGCAAAGGTGTTCAATTCGGTCATCGGCAACGCATCGATATCGGCGCGCAAGCCGACGGTGCGCCCGCCCCCCTTTCCGGTGATCACTCCGACCACGCCGGTACCGCCCAGACCGCGCGTTACCGGGATGCCCCATTCGGCCAGCTTGCCAGCGATCAGCTCGGAGGTGCGGTGCTCTTCGTAACCGAGTTCGGGATGGGCGTGGAGATCGCGCCGGATGGCGGTCAATTCGTCGATGAAGCCGGGCGGAAAGTCGATGAGGTGCATGCTGGTTCCGTTGAGTCGGTTGGTCGGGCGTTAACCGGTATGGTATGCGAACTCGACACCAGATGGGAAGGACGACCGTTTGCGGCGTTTGCAGTAAACTGTGCTCTTCCATTTTCAACTGCACACACCGTCTTCGTGAAAATCTGCGACAACTTTCAAGGCATGGACCAGGCGCTGCTCTGGGCCGCCAAGGCGATGAACATCACCACGCCGAATCCGCGCGTCGGCTGCATCATCGTCAAGCACGGCCGGATCATTGGCGCCGGCCATACTCAGCCAGCCGGGCAGGCGCATGCCGAAGTGCAGGCTTTGAACGATGCACGCGCCAACGGCCACGACGTGGCTGGCTCGACCGTCTATGTGACGCTCGAGCCGTGCAGCCATTTTGGCCACACCCCACCGTGCGTCGATGCGCTGATCGCTGCCGGCGTGAAGCGCGTGGTGGTCGCCATCGCAGACCCGTACCCGGAAGTCGCCGGCCGCGGCATCGCAAAGCTGCGCGCCGCTGGCATCGAAGTGATTGGCGACGTGCGCGCCAACGAAGCGCGCGAAATGAACATCGGTTTCCTGTCGCGCTTCGAGCGCGGCCTGCCCTGGGTGCGGCTGAAACTCGCCGCCAGCCTTGACGGCAAAACGGCACTGAACAATGGCCAAAGCCAGTGGATCACGTCGCAAGCGGCACGCGACGACGGCCACAAATGGCGCGCCCGCGCCTGCGCGATCCTGACCGGTATCGGCACCGTGCAGGCGGACGACCCGCAACTGACGGTACGCGCGATCGAAACGCCGCGCCAGCCGCGCCGCATCGTGGTTGACAGCCAACTGGAAATCGACCCGAATGCAAAAGTGCTCGACGGCGGCGGCACCTGGATCGTCGCCGCGCAATCGAACCCTCCAAAGG
>JAYFNP010000044.1:0-11435 GCA_034933385.1 Burkholderiaceae bacterium
ACTGCCGATGCCGAAACTCGGGTGTAGTTGGGAAAATGACGTGTCAGGAAAGCGGTTGCGGTGCGGCTCGATCGGGTATGCAGCAACTTGCAAATGCTGGAACCTGCTCTTTCATGCAGGAGCGGCGCAAGTGCAACAAGGCACGTTATTGGCCGCTTGGCACCGGGTTGTCCGATTGTTCCGTTCGCCGTTTCGTGCTGATCGCGGTCAATACTCCACGAAGAATATCAACCGGCTTGGGTGGGCAGCCAGGAATGGTTACATCGACCGGGAGAATGTTCGAGACACGGCCACAAGTCGCATAATTCTCGCCAAATATCCCACCTGTACAGGCACAATCTCCGACGGCCACCACAAGTTTCGGGTCTGGCGTGGCGTCATAAGCGTACATGACCGCCGCTTCCATGTTTTTGGTCACAGGGCCGGTGACCAGCAACATGTCGGCATGACGCGGACTGGCAACAAATTTGATCCCCAGTCCTTCGATGTTGTAATACGGGTTGCCGACGGCGTTGATTTCAAGTTCGCAAGCATTGCAGGATCCGGCATCGACTTGGCGTATGCACAGGGCGCGCCCGAGGATTTGGAGGATTTCGGCATGAATCCTATCCTGCTCTGTCCGCCAGGCTTCATTGGCTTCCGGGGGCGGTTCCGTCGGGACACCAACATGGATGATTTGTTTAAGGATTTTCCACATTACAGATCGTGCCCCGAATAACTGAGATTGAACGATTTATTGATGAGAGGGAAATCGGGAACAATGTCGCCAATGATAGCGTGTTCCAGAACGGGCCAGTTTTGCCAGGATGGGTCATGGCAATGACATCGGATGATTTTCCCGTCACTATCGGTTTCAAGCGCCACGAAAACGGGTCCACGCCATCCTTCTACCCAACCGGCGCCCAAACCGTCAGTAAAGTTGCCGGGCAAGGGGACATGGGTTGGTCCGGGTGGAAGGTGATTAATGATTTCACGCAAAAGACGAATCGATTCGAAGATCTCCTCGAATCGTACATAGACTCTGGCAGCAACATCTCCACTTTTGTGCCCCGTTTTGCGCGCTTTATTTTGCGTATAAGCCGAATTTGGCAGGGCCTGATCGACCCGCGCATCCCTGGCCTGATCGCTTGCGCGGCCTGCTATCCCGCATAATCCAAGTTCTTCGGCCAGTTTGGGGAACACCCGGCCCAAAGTGTGGAAACGATCCTGCAAACCGGAGTGTGCAGCATAAATGTCGCGCAAAGTTTTCACTTCCGCTTCGACCTCCTGACATTGCGCTAACAATAAATTTCCGCCCACATCGTCAATATCGACATTGACGCCTCCGGGAATAATACAGTCCATCATGAACCGGTGATTGAAGAGTCGGCCATTCAGGCGTACCCATTTTTCCCTCAGCAGAGAAAATTGAGCCAAACCGAACACCAATCCTGCATCGTTGCCCAATGCTCCAAGATCGCCAAGATGATGTGCAATACGCTCACGTTCCTGCAGCAGTGCGCGCAGCCATTGCGCACGCGCGGATATGTCGCCGCAGGTTGCTGTTTCGACGGCCATGCAGTATGCCCAGGAATAAGCTACCGTTGAATCTCCGGAAATGCGTCCGGCAAGCAGATGCCCATTCGAGATGTCGCGTTGTGTAAAAAGCTTGTCCACTCCTTTATGGGTATAGCCCAATAGTTCTTCCAGGCGCAGTACCTTTTCGCCGACAATCGAGAAACGAAAATGGCCAGGCTCGATTATGCCGGCATGAATCGGCCCGACGCCGATTTCGTGAACGCCATCGCCTTCCACGGAGACAAATGGGTAAAATTCCAGCGGGGTATCGAATTGTTCCTGTCCTGTGAACTGTTTTCGCAGCGGGAAATAATCCCTTGGCCACTTGCCGTGGTTTATCCAGGGGCGAGTGTCCTCCGCGCCATTCGCGCTTATTCCCAAGAGGTCAAACGTTGCTCGCTGCATTCGTGATGCAGCAGGAAATATGTTTGACAGGTCAGGGTAACCAGTTTGTTCGTTGGCGACCGGAAGACGAACCCATAGCAGGTTTCTTGAAACACAATAGGTCGCGGACACAATGAACGGGGCGGTCGATGTCCGACGATCGGTACCCCACAACGAAACAAGAATCCCTCCCTCGGTACGGATGGTTTGTGCGATATGCAGCCATTCTTGCGCATCAACGTCAGCAATGCATATGGGGGTATCACCCCGCATGCGTTTGAAGGGAACGCCGTATTTATCGCTCAGAGATTCCGATTCCATAAATCATCCCGTGATGATATTGGTAGCCTGCCAAAACCATTTGTTCAGGTAGGGCGGTATGTAAAGCCCGAGCATCAGCGCCAATCCAAGATGAATGAATACTGGTAGTAATGCCGGAGGATGTGCCAGTGGCTTGACTGTTGGTTCGCCGAAGGCCATCGACTGGACGAAGCGAAATATCGTGGCAAATGCCACGCCCAGTCCCAATAGCAATATCGGTGTTGCCCAGGGTAATTCTGCCATGGACGTTGTAATGATTAAGAATTCACTGGCGAAGACGCCGAAGGGCGGCATGCCAAGGATGGCCAAGGCACCAACAACGAGGCCCCATCCAACCGTTGGGCTGACCTTAACCAACCCGCGTATATTGGCGATGACCTGGGTTCCTGCTTTCTGACATGCGTGGCCAACGGTAAAAAAGATCGCTGATTTGACTAGCGAATGGACCGTCATGTGAAGCAATCCAGCAAAGGTTGCAATCGGCCCGCCCAGACCAAATGCAAAAGTCATCAGGCCAATGTGCTCAATGGATGAGTAGGAAAACATGCGCTTGACATCTTTTTGTTGCGACAACGAAAAAGATGCCACCACCACGGATACCAAACCGAAACCCACTAGGATGTTTCCCGGAAGTCCATTCTGTAGTGAACTGTCCGCCAGTATTTTGAATCGCAAGACGGTGTAGAGTGCCACGTTGAGCAATAGCCCAGACAATACCGCCGAAACGGGTGTTGGCCCTTCCGCATGTGCGTCAGGCAGCCAGCTATGGAGCGGTACCAGCCCCATTTTTGTACCGTAGCCGACCAACAGGAAAACGAAGGCAATTGACATGATGGCCGGTTCGAGATGTGTTTTGATGGCATTCAAGTTTGTCCACAAAAATGCGCTGGTACTTCCTCCGAGTTGACGTTCTGCAGCAAGATAAATAAGGATCGTCCCAAACAATGCTAACGAGATGCCAACCCCGCACAAGATGAAATATTTCCATGCGGCCTCCAGCGCGGCGGCGGTGCGATATATGCTTACCAGCAGGACGGCCGACAGCGTCGCGATTTCCATCGACACCCACAAAATGCCGATGTTGTTCGTCAACAGCGCCAGCAACATGGTGAACATGAACAGCTGGTACATGCTGTGATAGATGCGTGTTCGGACAGCGGTCATTCTGCCGATGTCGCGCTCGACACGCATATAGGGGCGGGAAAACAGTGAAGTAGTCAGGCCAACGAACGCAGTCAGGAAAACCAAAAAGATATTCAAGGAATCGACGAAAAATAATTCGTTGAAAGCAGATTCAGATCCTGTATCGACAATTCGCATGCTCAGGACTGCCACGGCAATAAAAGTCCCCAGGCTTAGGCCGGCATTGATTTCTGGTGCGATTTCACGATGGCCGATCAGGCCCATCAGAATGCAGCCGAGCAGTGGAATGGCTAGAACCAGGAATAAAAGAGAATCCACGTCAGTCCTCTTTCACATTTTCCAGATGGTCAATATCTAGGTCGTCATACTGTTCTCGAATGTGGAACATGAATACCCCGAGTATTAAGGTCCCGCCAACAACAGAAAGAGCGACGCCGAGTTCGACAATCATCGGCATGCCGCTGGTTGCCGCGGTTGCTGCAAAAAATAAGCCATTTTCCATCGTAAGAAATCCAATAACCTGTGGCATGGCCTTGGATCGGATAAGAATCATCATGAAAGAAAGCAGGACGCAGGCGAGTGCGATTCCAAGTATGCCGCTGGTGATGGAGGCAGACAGCTTGGCTATGGGCATCGCTAGGTTGAACGCGATGATCACCAGTACGATCCCTATCAGCATCGTGGTAGGAACGTTGATCAGGGTATCTATGTCGGATTGCGCCCTGAGGCGAATAATCACTTTATGGAGTATCCAGGGGATCAAAATGACCTTGATGGCAAGGGTTAGCCCCGCCGAATAGTAAAGGTGGCTGTTTCCAGTTACATAGGCAACCAGTAAAGAGGCTAGAACAAGTACCCCGCCATGCATAATGAACAAGCGGTTTAGTGAAAGTGGTCTGCGCTGGCTAAGCATTGCGAAGGTTATTAACAGCATTATCGCTGCCAGCAGATTCAGTATTTGGTGTGCAAATTCCGGCATTCTAGGCTCCCAGAAGGAAGTGAACGAGCATGCCAATGACAGCGATTAGGAAAGCAGTTGCCAGAAATTCTGGAACGCGGAAAATCCGGAATTTCGCGCTGACAATTTCAATCAGCGCTAGCAATGCGCCGGCTATGGCAAGTTTCACCGTCAATATCGCTAGAGACAACAGCAGGGAAAGCGGATCGTTAACGGTGGTTATCCCCCAAGGGAAGAACAGCGCAAATCCCATGCAAAAGTAAGCGAGCAGTTTGATGCTCGCTGCCCATTCCATGAGCGCGAGACTACGGCCTGAATACTCAAGCAACAGCGCTTCATGAATCATGGTCAATTCCAGATGCGTTGCCGGGTTGTCAACCGGGATGCGTGCGTTTTCGGCTAGCAAAACCATCAAGAAAGCGACACTGGCGAAAGCCAGGCTTGGGTGAACTGCCAGATCCTCGCCCACCAGGTTATGGACAATGCTTGGCAATAAGGTCGACTTAGAAATCAAAGAGGATGAAAACAACACCATTAGCAAGGCAGGTTCGGCAAGAAAGCCGATGAACATTTCCCTTCGTCCCCCCATGGTGCCGAAACCGGTTCCGATATCCACTGCGGCCAGAGATATGAACACGCGCGCCAGAGCAAAAATGCCGACAAGTGCAATCGCATCGGCGGCAGGCGATAGTGGCAGGTTGGTCGAGAGCGTTGGGATGATCCCGCAAGCCAGCGCCATGCAGCCAAATACGGCATAGGGTTCGATTCTGAATAGCGGACTGGCATTTTCTGCCACGACGGAATCCTTGTTGAACAGTTTGTGCAGCATGCGATGAGGCTGGAATATGCTAGGCGGCGTTTTGTTCTGTAACCAGGAACGACACTGGTTGACCCACCCAGTCAATAATGGTGCGGCCGCAACGGCAATAATGACTTCCAATATTTGCCAGCAGAAATCGGAAAGATTATTCATTGGGTCACCAACAGCAAGAGCAGCATGAGCGTTGCTAGACTGTAAAGCAGATAAATGGAGATTCGCCCATGCTGGAGTATGCCGATTGCATTAGAGACATATTTGGTCGCAAATACGACGGGTCGATAGAGTAGGCCCCAGAATCGATCTTCAACCGTTATCCGGAAGCGAGGTTGCTTGTCGAATGCCGATGGTAGTGCATCCGTGGTGTGGAAAAAATTCCCGTAAATATGCCGAACCGGTTGTCCCAATCCTTCAGCTGTATCTTGCATCTTCGCTGTCTGGAAAGGATAGCCGCAAGCCCAAGGAACAGAACGTCTGATCCTGCCATGGTATAAGAACCGCACCAAAACAAACGCTAGCAGGCAACAGATCAGGAGAACCATCACAAACGCCACAGGCATGTAACTCGCACGTTCCGCAGCGACTGGCGCGATCAACAGCAAACCGTTTTGTGCCACGGTTGTCCCTATCCCATCGCTCACAAGAAAATCTGTGACACGGTCGATGACAAACGTCATCTGCACCGGGAAGAACCCAAGTGTCAGGCAGGCCGCGACAAGCCAGCCAAAACCAATACGTTCCCACGTATTTACATCATGCGCGTGGTGAAGTTTTTGTTCGCGTGGTTGGCCAAGGAAAATGACGCCAAAGAATTTGACCATGACATATGCCGCCATGGCACCAACCAGGACAATGACGCCCGCAACAATCGGAACCAGCATGTTGAGGATGGAGTTCGGTAATCCGGGTGTTAGCAGAAAGCTTTGCAACAACAGCCATTCAGACACGAAGCCGCCCAACGGCGGCAATCCCGCCGCCGCCAATACCCCTATCAGGGCGGCCCATGCCGCCCAAGGCATGAAACGCATGAGCCCTCCCAGTTTGCCGAGATTGCGTTCGCCGGTTGCATGCACAACGGCACCTGTACCGAGGAACAGGAGACTCTTGAAAGAGGCGTGGCTTGCGACATGATAGAGCGTTGCGGTAAGCGACAAGGCGGCCATGCCATTCATCTCATAGGCATGGAAGATGATGGTCAGGCCGATGCCTGTAAACATCAATCCGATATTTTCTATTGAAGAGTAGGCGAGGAGGCGCTTCATGTCGGTTTGGGTGGCGCTCAGGACTACACCAAACATGGCTGTCGCCAGGCCAACAGCTAGCACGATGGCCCCCCACCACCAGACCTGCATCTGTAATAGATCAAAAGTAACTCTGATGAATCCGTAAACGCCTGTTTTGAGCACGAAGGCGCTCATCAATGCAGATATAGGTGATGGCGCGGCGGGATGCGCTTCTGGAAGCCAGATATGCAGTGGCAAAATACCGGCTTTGGCGCCGAAACCGAAGAAAGCGAGAAAGAACGCAGCCGAAGCCCATAGCAAATCCAAATGCTGTTCGCGCATATTGGAAAATGTATAGTTGCCGGTATCGGCTTGCAGTAACCCGAAACAAAGCAATAACCCCAAGGCGCCGATGTGGGATATCAGAAAATACAGGAAGCCTGCATAACGAACTTCCGGATTGCTATGATTGGCTGTAACTAGGAAAGTGGCGCTCAAACTCATCGTTTCCCATGCCACCATGAAGGCATATGCATCATCAGCAATTAATATCATCGCCATGCTGGCAATGCAGACATGGTATTCAAGACAAATTATGCCAAGTGGTGTTTCTTCTTCTTTACGGAAATAGCCAACAGAATAGAATGAAACGCCGGTGCTGACGATGCCAAGTACGAGCAAAAAATATGAGGAAAGGCTATCGAGCCGAAGGTGAAATGGCAGGTTAGGGAGGCCGACAGAAACGATGCCAGTTTGTGTTTCTCCGAAAACGCTGAGTAGACCAATAGCACTGAGAAGCATGCCAAGCACAGCGCCGACCGGGTAAAGTATGTGTGCAACCACTGAACTGCGTTTAACAGCAAGCGCGCCGCAGGCACCGATAACTAGCCACCCCGATATAATCCAAAGAACACAGTCCAGCGTTCCCCAATTCATCACCAAAGCCTCTCACATTTATGCAGTTTGGTTACTTAATTTTAGTTTGTCGACCACGATTGGTATAGATACGAGAGCATTTGTAATTTACACCCATTGTTCATACTAATGGGGCGCTAGTGGGACATCAACACCGGAACATTCATGTTTTCCAAAACCGTGCGAGTTACTCCACCAAGCCACTTTTCTCGAAAACGCGAATGTCCATAACAGCCCATGACCAGCAAATCACTTGATAATTCTTCTATCAGAGACAATAGCGCGCGGCCAATATCCCGGACTTCCCTGTTGGGCAAAACTTCGACTTTTATACCGTGCCGGGCAAGATATAGTGCAATGTCATCTCCGGGCTGGTCACCGAATGGCTTTGATTCGGCATTAAAGATGGCCACATGCACGATATCTGCATCTTTGAGCAGAGGAATCGCGTCACTGACGGCGCGAGTTGCTTCCCGGCTGGCATCCCATGAAATCACGACCCTTTTCCCGACGTTGGCAAATTCTCCTTGCTTGGGAACAATCAACACCGGACGACCGGCGTTCAACACTACGTATTCAGGGAAATCGTGTTCAACTTCACTTGTCCGATCCTTTGCGTCAGCTTGACCAATGACGGTCAAATCGCAATAACGCGCCTGAAGAGCTATTCCCGAACTGTTTTCACCATCAACTGCCCTGCCTTCCCCAAAAGGTAGTCCCAATTGTTGCACGGCAGTTTTGAAATTGGCAACGATTTGTGTCGTCCGCTCTTGAAGAAACTTGACGTGATGAGTTATTTCAGCGGCTTGGTGAACGGACTCTTCCGCCTCGAAACTGCTTGTTGAAATGCCAATCATGGATGCGCCAACGAGGTGCGCATTATTGGCTAGCGCTATATTTGCAGCAATTCTTATGCGCTCATTCGTGCGCGCTGTTTTATCCAGATACACGAGAATTGTTTCGTAAGCCATGCCATAACTCACTTTTCATATGAACCAGTGCAACTTGATTGCTTTCATATTGATGGCGAGCACACGTCATCGAGTACTACGATGCGGACAGAATTATCCTCACTCTATAACTAAGTTTCATTATTGAATTTAGCAAAAGTCAAATCAGCACGGTTAGTTCTAAAAGTAGAGGCGTAGTCAAAAATGTTTTTAGTGTTCAGCAAACAATCCAGTATGCGAGCAAGCTAGCGCAGCAATGGGGGGCAGAACATTTCTTTACAGTGTAATACTTTTGACTAGGAATAGTAACCAGAATGGCGTTCTCAAATTCTATGCATGCGTGGATGGCGTCCCAATAGCTGATTGTCGAAATACAAATAAAAACGGAACCACTAGGGGTTCCGTTTATGTGAGTAATCGAGGCTGATGCTTATGAAGTATGTGTGCCTGTTTTGGCCAAACCGTCATTGGGGTTTTCGAGGCGACGAGCGCCGTTAAAACGTTTTCTCCAGTAGTCCATGGTCATGCTTTCAACACGAACCTTACCACCCGCAGAAGGTGAATGAATGAATTTGTTGTCGCCCAGGTAGATGCCGACGTGCGAGAAGCTGCGTTTCAGTGTGTTGTAAAACACCAGATCGCCTGGCTGAAGATTTTTGGCGTCGACCGGTGTGCCAACACGGCTGATTTCGGCTGAAGTGCGCGGCAGGTTTGATCCCCATGCTTCTTTGAAGACCAGACGAACGAATCCGCTGCAATCTAGGCCAGATTCGGGGTTGTTGCCTCCGTACTTGTAATTAATGCCGAGAAAGCCCATCGCCTGCATGACCAGATCGGAAGCACGGTTGGTAAATCTTTCGAAGACTTCGTCTAGTGCAGACGGTGTTTCAGGTTCATCGGCGCTCCACGCAGAACCGCCGGCACATAACATCAGCGTAACGAGACACACGCTGGCGATGGCATGATGAAACGGTCCCCGTTTTTTGATGATCATTTTGCCGATTCTTGTTCCACGAAAGTTTGATGTTACCCGGCCAAGTTACCAGAGCATAACCAAGAATACCTCAGATTATCTGGCTTGATTCGCGTTTTTGAGCAGTTGGTTTACATGCACGGTGGCAGGTTGCTAAAACGCGGTGATAATAAGCCATTCTGCGAAGAGATACTACAGTGTGTATTTTGATAGTGCAAGCTGTATGTGTGTACAGTATTATGCGATGTTTCCGGCAGTCATCTACAATAATGACATGAATAAAGCATTTGTTAAGGAAAGTGAAAGCGACGACGGTGAAGAATACGTGTTGCCGCCGTTGCCGGCCGGCTCAAAGAATTACATTACACCAGAAGGGCACCAACGCCTGAAGGATGAATTGCTGCATCTGATTGATACTGAACGTCCGGAAGTGGTGCGAACAGTCTCTTGGGCAGCTTCAAACGGTGATCGTTCAGAAAATGGCGATTACATATATGGCAAGCGACGCTTGCGTGAAATTGATCGGCGCATTCGTTTCCTGATCAAACGGCTCGATGCTGCTGAGGTGTTCGACCCGCGTGTGCATCATGGGCTGGATCAAGTTTTCTTCGGCGCGACTGTGACTTACGAACGTGAATCAGGCGAAATTCAGACAGTCACCATCGTTGGCATCGACGAATTTGATCCATTGAATGGCAAGATCAGCTGGGTTTCGCCGATAGCGCGCGCATTTACTAAAGCACGCGAAGGCGATATGGTTGCGCTGAAAACGCCGTCTGGTGTGGAAGAACTGCAGATCCTGGAGGTGAGTTATCCATCGCCAAGCTGAGGTGCCAGCCCTTCAGGTTGTGGAGCATCAGCACAGCTTGTTGTTGCAGGTTTTTAGCCGCTTGGCGACTGCTTTTATGTCGCCACCATCGATTGCCATGGGAAATCCTTGTCGCATCAATATTTCCCGTGCCTGGGCGGAGCGACGACCACTACGGCAGTAAAGCAGGATTGGACTTTGCCGGTCAAGATGCTTGAGGATGTAAATATCGGTACTGATCCGGTCTAGTGGAATGTTGACTGCTTGTGGAATATGTCCGGTTGCAAATTCCGCGGGCGTCCGCACATCAATGATGACAGCAGGCTTCACGCCATCGTAGGACACCTGTTGCGTGTGCGCTGGTAGCGCAGTCAATGCAGTTAATGCAGTTAATGCAGTCAATAATATGACCGGCAGAAGATTCTTTATTTTGTTGGATGGGGACATGCCTAGTGTCCGGAACGATCATCTCCGCCAAAGAATTTCATGCCGAGGAATCCGACAATCGCGATGACAAATAGTGCGTTCATGAGCCATTCAGCGATATGATCGGCGCTGAATCCTCCAGATGAAAAGAACGGCCCCGCTGTCGTTATGACGCCAATTACTACTGATGCTAGGAGGATTTTTCCCTTCTTTGCATTCATTTATTCTCTCCCCCAACTCCTGTCAAGCCAGACACATGCGTTATGCATCTTGGTGTCTGCAAAAGCGAAAGCCTATCATATCCGAGAAGAGTCGTGCGTTTCGCGTCAGGCGAGAATGTCCGTGTGTTGGGTTGACATTGTCTCAGGTTGGACAACTAGTGTGTGGTACCGTCAGGTCAGATCAAGAAAACGTAACGGGTCGACTTTCCATTTTTCGGCTGATTCGTGGCCAAGAATGTGATTGCCGCCCCCACCGCCAAATGGTTTTGACAAATCCACAACAACTGGCGGGATATAAGTGTTGGTTTTCGTATTGAAAAACAGCTTGACGCTTGGAGACAGCGGTTTATTCTCGTGCGGTTCGACAACGACTGCCAGATGGCCTGACTCCATCAGCACCATCGTGCCAACAGGGTAGATGCCAATACAACGAATGAACGCATGCACGTGTTCTGGGTTGAAATGGAATTTGCTCCACTCGTATATTCTGCGAAGGGCGTCTGCAGCGGCCATCCCTCTATGGTAGACGCGATCCGACGTGATTGCGTCATACACATCAACGATTGCCGTCATTTGCGCCAGCATGCTGATTTTGTCACCAGACTGTTTTTCCGGATAGCCGCTGCCATCCATTCTCTCATGATGGTGCAGAGCGATGTCGAGGGGGATGTCGCCAATTCCAGACATATCCTGAAGGATGTTGTGCCCCAACTCGGGGTGTTGCTTCATGATGTTGAAC
>JAYFNP010000045.1:0-6102 GCA_034933385.1 Burkholderiaceae bacterium
GAAAAGGAGAATTCGGGAAATCGATGAATTTAGACTCATCAATTTTTCCCGAAATATCGGATAAATCAGCCATCGTGGTCAGACCTTTGTTAATATCTCATGTTGGCGCAGGCAGATACTGTCCATAACCGGATGGCTGCCCGCCATTGCACCCGACCAACATATCATCCTATCACGACAACCATCATGCCTGCTGACACCCTGTTCGCCGCTATCGAAATGGCGCCCCGCGACCCGATCCTCGGGATCACCGAAGCCTTCAATGCCGACAAAAACCCGAGCAAAATCAACCTCGGCGTCGGCGTGTATTACGACGACAACGGCAAAGTGCCGCTGTTGGAATGCGTGAAACAGGCCGAAGCGATGATGGCCGCGAAAGGCGCGCCTCGTACCTACTTGCCAATCGATGGTCTGGCGGCCTATGACCAGACCGTACAAGAACTGGTGTTTGGCGCCGGCAGCATGGTTATCACGGATAAACGCGCCATCACCGCGCAGGCGATCGGCGGCACGGGCGCGCTAAAACTCGGCGCGGACTTCCTGAAGCGCTTCTCGCCGAACTCAGAAATCTGGATTAGCGACCCAAGCTGGGAAAACCACCGCGCGCTGTTCACCTCGGCAGGCTTCAAGGTGAACACCTACCCGTACTATGATGCCGCAACGCGCAGCGTGAATTTCGCCGGCATGCTGGCGGCACTGAAATCGATGCCCAAAGGCGCGATCGTGATATTGCACGCCTGTTGTCATAACCCGACCGGCGCCGATCTAACCGACGATCAGTGGGGCGAAATCATCCCGGTCATGATTGATCGCGGACTGATCCCATTCCTCGACATGGCTTATCAGGGCTTTGCCGATGGCATCGAGTCGGATGGTCGCGTGGTACGCCGTTTCGCCGATGCAGGCGGCCCGCTGTTCGTGTCGAACTCGTTCTCGAAATCGTTCTCGCTGTACGGCGAACGGGTTGGCGCGTTGAGCATCGTCGGCACTTCGGCAGACGAAGCAGCGCGCGTGCTGTCGCAACTGAAGCGCGTGATCCGCACCAATTACTCGAACCCGCCAAGGCATGGTGCGCAGGTGGTCGCTAACGTGCTCGGTACGCCGCAACTGCATAAATTGTGGGAGGATGAACTCGGCGCGATGCGCGAGCGCATCCATCAGATGCGGCACGCGCTGGCCGACAAACTGAAGCAGAAAGTGTCCAGCCAAAGTTTCGATTTCATCGTCCGCCAGCGAGGCATGTTTTCCTATTCTGGCTTGACCAAAGAACAGGTCGGTCGGCTGCGCAATGAATTTTCGATCTACGCGATCGACACTGGCCGCATCTGCGTTGCCGCCCTGAACTCGCACAACATCGACCGCGTTTCGGATGCCATTGCGCATGTAATTTGACAGAAATCACGGGGGTATTTAGCAGAATACCGCCGCTTTCCCAGATATTCAGAGGCGGTTTGAAAATACTGCACAGTGTATTTTCGCAGGTTCAAATCGCCCCGCTTTCCCTTTCCAGCCGGCCCAATGCGCGTCGTTGCATCTGGATGGCGTATTTAATCCAGCCAACCTGAACAACATCCGCCTTTCCCCGCGCGCCTAGTCCGTGTGTCGGCGACCGTGCATGCCATGAAAAACCCTCTCCCGCGCATTGCGGAAGAGGGTTGAGAATTAGCGCGATCACTGGCCGTCAGCAGCGCTGACGACCCGGATAAACGCTAGTCGTGCTTGTCACGCTTCATCGGCTGCGGCTTAGCTTGCGGCTGCGGCTTGGCTTGCGGCTGACGCTGTGCCGGTTGCTGGCGCTGTACTTGCGGCTGCGGCTTAGCTTGCGGCTGCGGCTTGGCTTGCGGCTGACGCTGTGCCGGTTGCTGGCGCTGTACTTGCGGCTGCGGACGCTGAGTCGCCGGCCGTGCTGCCGAAGGCTGGGTTCCGCGCGTACCACGTGCCTGTCCCGGTTGCGTTCCCCGAACACCACGTGCCTGTCCCGGTGGGTTGGTGCCACGACTACTGGTCGATTTTGCCCCAGGCGTACCCGGTTTCGTTCCAGTTGGAGCAGTCCTGCTGCCAGCAACTCCAGGTTTCGTTCTAACGTGGCCGTTCCTGTTGCCCGCGACTCCCGGTTTCGTTCCCGCTGGGCCGTTCCTGCTGCCGGCCACACCTGGTCTTACGCCAGGAGCAACACGGGTGCCGGCCATCCTGCCACCGGTGAATCTGTTGCCTGCCGGACGCGCATGGAATACCGGCGCAGGTTTACGGCTATCGCGCGTCCAGTTGCGCGGTCCGCGATCAGCACCACGATAGCGGTCACGATAGCCATGATGCCGGTCGTAATAATGGTGATTGTGGTACTCCCTGACGTGATGATGGTGCCAATCAAACGCGCCATACAGCAAACCTACGCCAACTATCGTACCGGCAGCCCAGATCCAGCCGCGATTCGAGCTGACATAACCCGGCCACGGATCCCAGTACACCGGTGCATATTCCGGATACGCCCAAGCGCCATACACCACGGTCGGGTTGTAATACGGCACGTACACGACGGTCGGTTTTACCGGGTAGATCGAAATCAGCTGATCTTTCACCGTCACCCGGATACGGCTGTCCGATACCAGATAACCCGCTTCCATTGCCCGATGGCGCAAGCGCTGAACCGCGTCCATCACCTGCGGCTGCTGCCCGATGAAGGCATTGCCCAGACGCTCGGTCCATTCGATGTTGGATGCCATGGTGTTCAGCAATTGCGGGAACGGTAGCAGCGACTTGACGCTCAAATCCCAAGGCATGCCTTCAACCGCACGCACTGCAGCGTCTCCCTTGTAGCCGGGATTGGCGTTAGCCCAACCGGCTGCGTCCGCCACTTCAGACGGGAATGTCGACGCCATCAACACCTGTGACAGCAAACCGTCCGGATAAAGGGCAACTGGCGCCAGCATCTGATCCAGTTCTGCGTCAGTGTAAGCAGTTTGTGCATGTGCTGGCTGTGCATACACCACAGACACAGCAAACAACAGCGCAAGAAACTGCATCAACATATGCCTCGCTTTTGTTTTCATATCTCTCCTTATGTTGACTAATGATTGACGGCGTTCATGCCTGCCGCTGCTGCCGGTCATCATAGATGACCGCCACCTGACCCAGGTTGACGACGGTCAAGTCCTGCCTGTTTGGCGTACGACTCAGCATAATCAAACCTGCAATCGAACCACACCATCTGTACAGACAGCATGAGTGCAACAGTACTTGACCATGAACAAATTATCAATCCACTGGCCACATGATTTTCATGCGTTGTGTAAGTTTTTGTAATCCAACAACGGAGCAAAATTCATCCGTACTCGTGGATACGATTGACGCAAGTGCCGCCGAAATCACCATTTTTGTCAAGATGAATGGGAGTATGCCAAAATAACTGACGAAAAATCCAGCATCAATAAAGCCCCATTTTGAATACACACCGCAGTATATGCCAACCGCCGACACTTTCGTTACTGCGCCAAACCATCGCAATCGAGGATAGCGAATTACAAAGGGTTGCATTTCGCAACCGTATCTAACGGACAGACATAAACGGAGAAAATAATTCCCGGCGCGCACTTGGCTGTCATTTACGCGATAATGACAACGATTGTGATTACCCTTTCCTCCTGTGCGTCATGACGCCCGACAAGTATTGCCAGCAAAAAACTGCGCAAAGCGGTTCCAGTTTCTATTACAGCTTCCTGTTCTTGCCCGCAGAACGCCGGCGCGCAATCACTGCGCTCTACGCCTTCTGCCGCGAGGTGGACGACATCGTCGATGAGTGCACCGACCCGACTATTGCGCGTATCAAACTCGACTGGTGGCGCAATGAAACCGATCTGCTGTTACAGGGCTACCCGACCCATCCGGTCGGCCGGGCACTGCTGCCGCATCTGGCGCGCTATTCCCTCAAGGGGGAACATCTGCATGCCATCATCGACGGCATGGAAATGGATCTGAATCAGACGCGTTACCCGGACTATGCCGCATTGCAGCGTTATTGCTGGCATGTCGCCAGCGCAGTCGGCATCCTGTCGGCCGGCATTTTCGGCAGCACCCGTCCGGAAACAATGCAATATGCGGAAAAGCTCGGCCTCGCACTCCAGCTCACCAACATCATCCGCGACGTCGGAGAAGATGCGCGCATCGGACGCATCTACCTGCCAGAAAACGAACTGCAGCAATTCGGCATCACGCTCGACGACCTTCTGACAGCACGTTACTCTGCCCAGTTTTCCGCCCTGATGCGTTTTCAGGCGCAGCGAGCGCAAATGGCCTACGAGGAAGCTTTCGCGCTTCTACCGACCGAAGATCGCCAAGCACAACGTCCTGGCCTGATCATGGCGGCGGTTTACCGCGCGCTTCTGGATGAAATCGAACGCGACGACTTTCGCGTGCTGGATCGACGTACCTCGCTGACGCCGCTGTGCAAGCTGTGGCTTGCGTGCAAGGCATACCTCCGTGGCTAACCGCACCAAACGTGTCGCTATTGTTGGCGGCGGCTGGGCCGGTTGCGCAGCCGCAGTCGAACTGGCATGCAACGGATGCGACGTCACGCTGTTCGAGGCGGCACGCACGCTTGGCGGTCGCGCCCGCAGAGTCGAACTCGATGGACTGGCGCTGGACAACGGCCAGCACCTGCTGCTGGGAGCCTACACCGAATCGCTGCGCCTGATGAAACTGGTCGGAATCGACCCAGAAACTGCGCTGTTGCGATTGCCGCTGCAAATGCGTTATCCGCCCGATACCGGAGGCATCGACTTTTTCGCGCCGCATTTGCCTGCGCCACTGCATCTGCTGTTCGGACTATTGCGTGCGAAAGGCATGTCCATTGATGACAAGCTGGCGTTGGCGCGTTTTTTCAGCGCCGCACGCTGGATGGGCTGGCAACAGCATACCGATTGCAACGTTGCTGAACTGCTACAGCGCTTCGACCAGACGCCGCGACCGGTACAGCTTTTATGGCAGCCGCTGTGCATTGCCGCGTTGAACACACCGATCGAACATGCCTCGGCGCAAATATTCCTGAGCGTCTTGCGCGACAGCCTCGGCGCAAGGCGCGCCGCATCCGACATGCTGATCCCGCGCATCGATTTGAGCGCGTTGTTTCCTGAACGGGCGGCCGTCTTTGTCGAGAGCCACGGCGGCAAGGTCCTGCATGGCAAAAACGTGCGGCAACTGGCCAGAGCCGAAACTGGATGGATTGTGGAAGCGGAGAATTTCGACGCGGTCGTCATCGCAACACAAGCGGTGCAGGCGACCGATCTGCTCGACGGTTTGCTGGACACTGCGCCACTGGCAGCACTGGCGTATGAACCGATCACCACCTGTTACCTGCGTTACGCACACAAGCTGAAACTGGCACAGCCATTCTTCGCGCTGAGGGACGATCCGGATAGCGGGAAGTGGGGGCAATTCGTGTTCGATCGCGGACAGGCAAATCCGAAGCAAGCTGGGTTACTGGCAGTAGTGGTCAGTTCGTCCGGCAATGCGATTGCTGCAGGACAGGAGACACTCGGCGCCGCCATTGCACAGCAACTTGCTGACGAACTGCAACAACCGGAACTGGCCCAACCGCAATCGGTCAGGATCATCTCGGAACGGCGCGCCACATTCGCCTGCACACCGGCACTGGCACGACCGGGAAATGCGACCGGAGTGGATACGTTGGTACTTGCCGGCGATTACACCAGAAGCACTTATCCGGCAACGCTGGAAGCCGCCGTCCGAAGCGGTATACAAGCGGCGACCCTGCTGCTGAAATGATTGTCCTCCAAACGGACGCACACTCGATCGCCAAACTATCCCGTCAGTTCCTTGCGAATGGCGCTCAATTCGGCTTTTCGTTCAGCGTCCAGCTTCGGGTATTCCATCGGCATGCCTTTCAGCGTCTCGACGATAATCTCGGAAACAATCAAACGAGCATTTTCCTTGTCATCAGCCGGAACGATGTACCACGGCGCATCTTTCGTGCTGGTCGCGCTCAGGCAATTCTCGTACGCCAGCATGTAATCGTCCCAATATTTCCGTTCTTCAATATCGGCAATCGAAAATTTCCAGTGCTTGTCCGGTTCATCAATACGTGCA
>JAYFNP010000046.1:0-3892 GCA_034933385.1 Burkholderiaceae bacterium
GTATTCGCCACAAATCAGGGCGCAGCGACACCTCGCCATTTCGGAATCCCGACGTTCTGATTTGGGTCGTCTGATGTACGAGCGCGGCGTACTTCGCAGTCAAAAACTGGTGACCGAGTTTCTGCGGGAAGCGATGGTGTCGAACAAATTGATCCAGGCCGATCCTGTGGTGGCGACAAGGCATTTATATAGTTTGCTTGAATCGGAATTACTGGAGCCGTTCCTGCTCCAGCAACTCGGCGAGGTGAGCCCAGAGATGATCAAGACCGTTACTACCAGAGCAATTTATGTATTCATGTCGGCGTACGGCCCACGCAAGATGGATGAGCGTTGTTAGTTTTGCCGCTGGCAAGCCATCAGGAACAGCGAGGAAGAGCTTCATGCTCCAATTGCTTTAGCTAGTTTTGTCCTTAAGCGTGCTCGCTAATGATGTCTCGGCTGCGTAGTTATAGCCTTCCGAAGTTATAAGACCAAGCACTGCTGACAAAGGGCAAATGATTGCAAATTAAATGAAATCCGCCCTTGAAAAAGCCCGTTGCCGCCCCTATACTAGCACTCGCTGACGGGGAGTGCTAATTGCCTCCGGCCTTCTGTTTTTCACCCGACCGGCAACGCGCCGGCTCAGTACAGAATTATCAACTATTTGAATTAAAAGGAATTTCTTATGAAACTTCGTCCTTTGTATGATCGCATCATCGTCAAACGCCTGGACCAGGAAACCAAGACTGCATCGGGTATCGTGATCCCTGACGCCGCTGCAGAAAAGCCGGATCAAGGCGAAGTGTTGGCGGTCGGCAGTGGCCGTGTTTCCGAAGACGGCAAGGTGCGCGAATTGACCGTGAAAGTTGGCGACCAAGTGTTGTTCGGCAAATATTCAGGTCAGACTGTGAAGATCGACGGCCAGGAATACCTGGTGATGCGCGAAGACGACGTGATGGCCATCGTTCAAAAATAATTGAGCGTCACGTCCGGCACAAATCAACGAAACATTTAGGAGCAACAACATGGCATCGAAAGAAGTAGTATTCCACGAAAATGCGCGCAACAAGATGCTGGAAGGCGTCAATATCCTGGCAAATGCCGTCAAGGTCACGCTTGGCCCCAAAGGCCGTAACGTTGTCCTCGAGCGCGCTTGGGGCGCACCGAACATCACCAAGGATGGTGTGACGGTCGCCAAGGAAATCGATCTGAAAGACAAACTGATGAACATGGGCGCGCAGATGGTCAAGGAAGTCGCGTCCAAGACCAATGACAGCGCCGGTGACGGCACGACTACGGCGACCGTACTGGCGCAAGCCATCGTGCGCGAAGGCATGAAATATGTCGCTGCTGGTATGAACCCGATGGATCTGAAACGCGGCATCGACAAGGCGGTTGCAGCGACCATCGACGAGTTGAAAAAGATCGCCAAGCCCTGCACCACCAGCAAGGAAATCGCCCAGGTCGGCTCGATTTCCGCGAATGCTGATTCCGATATTGGCGGCATCATCGCCAACGCGATGGACAAGGTCGGCAAGGAAGGCGTGATCACGGTTGAAGATGGGAAATCGCTGATCAACGAGCTCGAAGTGGTCGAAGGCATGGAGTTCGACCGCGGCTACTTGTCTCCGTACTTCATCAACAATGCAGAAAAACAGGCGGTTGTACTGGACAATCCGTACATCCTGTTGTGCGACAAGAAGATATCGAACATCCGTGATCTGCTGCCGGTGCTCGAGCAAGTCGCCAAGGCCAGCCGTCCGCTGTTGATGATTGCCGAAGACGTTGAGGGTGAAGCGCTGGCGACGCTGGTCGTGAATAACATGCGTGGTGTACTCAAGACCTGTGCCGTCAAGGCTCCAGGCTTCGGCGACCGCCGTAAGGCAATGCTGGAAGATATCGCCATTCTGACGGGCGGCACGGTGATTGCCGAAGAAGTCGGCTTGACGTTGGAAAAAGCCACATTGGCGGAACTTGGTCAGGCGAAACGCATCGAAATCGACAAGGAAAATACCACGATTATTGATGGCCTCGGCCAGGCAGACGCAATCCAGTCGCGTGTCAAGCAAGTGCGCGTCCAGATTGAAGAGGCTACGTCCGATTACGACAAGGAAAAGCTGCAGGAACGCGTTGCGAAGCTGTCCGGCGGCGTTGCGGTGATCCGCGTCGGTGCGGCGACCGAAGTCGAGATGAAGGAAAAGAAAGCGCGCGTCGACGACGCACTGCACGCTACCCGTGCAGCCGTTGAAGAGGGCATTGTCCCGGGCGGTGGCGTTGCCTTGCTGCGTGCCCGTGCGAACGTGAAGATCAAGGGCGACAACGCGGAACAGGAAGCGGGCATCCAGATCGTGATGCGCGCGATGGAAGAACCGTTGCGGATGATTGCGTTCAATGCTGGCGATGAACCGTCGGTAGTGGTCAACAAGGTGCTTGAAGGCGCGGGCAATTACGGTTACAACGCCGCTAACGGCACCTACGGTGACATGGTTGAAATGGGTGTACTGGATCCGGCCAAGGTAACTCGCTCCGCATTGCAGAATGCGGCATCGATCGCCGGCTTGATGCTGACTACCGATTGCATGATCTACGACATCCCGGAAGAAAAACCGGCTGCGCCTGACATGGGCGGCATGGGCGGTATGGGGGGCATGGGCGGCATGATGTAAGTCGTCTGGCTCCAAAAAACGGAACCCGCAAGGTTTGCGCCTTGCGGGTTTTTTTGCGCGTGCCAGCAACTTTTGTCAATGTCCATCAGTGTTGTACGGCGGCTGCGAAAATTGCAAAAATGCCGCCAATCAGCAGTTGTTGAGGTAATATCGTCGCGGGAATGGCCAATTTTGTTTGGACTATCTGCAACCGTGGGAGGCGACGTAGTGCTCAAGGCTGTCATCATCGACGAAAATGCCACTTCGCGTGGCCTGTTGCAGACGATTCTGATAAACAATGGCTGGGAGGTGGCCGGACAGACCAACTCGAATGCCAAGGGTTTGGGGCTGGTGCAGAAACTCCAGCCGCACTTTGTATGCATAGACATTCAGCAGATCGATGATGAGGAAACCGACATCCTGCATACGATCAGAACAGAGTGGCCCAAAACATTGATTTTCCTGATATCCAGTGCAGTTGACGCCGAAACGGTGCAGAGTGCGGTTGCTCGTGGCGTGCATGGATTTTTCCTGAAGCCATTCAATCAAGTGACCGTGGCAAACACCATCCGGTCGGCAGTGCTGAGACTGGTCAAGAGTCAGCAGGCGAAGACGGAATGATTTTGCCGTGTGTTTTCATCCTCGTTCGCATCCGTTGAAGGAGCGCCTGCATGATCGAAATCGATATCCCCGGCTTCCGTCTTTTACGGCTGGAGCATCTGGTACTGGACTATAACGGAACGCTCGCGCTGGACGGCAAGTTGCTGCCTCATATGCGTGAAATGTTGACCGCGCTGGCAGCGGATATCCAGGTGCATGTCGTTACGGCCGATACATTCGGCCTGGTAGCCAAACAGTTGGCTGACTTGCCGCTGGCAATCAATATTCTGCCGCTGGTTGATCAGGCGCAGGCCAAGCTGGACTATGTGAATGCTCTGGGTGCCGAAAGTGTTGTGGCGATGGGCAACGGTCGAAACGATCGCAAGATGCTGCAGGCGGCCGCTGTCGGCATCGCGCTGTTACAGAAAGAAGGCGGGGCAGCGCAAACAGTTGCAGCAGCCGATGTGGTTTGCCTGTCGATTACCGATGCGCTTGATTTGCTGCGTCATCCAAAGCGAATCGTGGCTACCTTGCGATCCTGAATTGCGCCACCGGATTTGACCGCAAATATGACAGATTCGATTAAAATGATCTGTTATGCAAACGCCTGACAAAACTGAAACACCGGTTAACACATCCGCCGCTCCATCCGGAACGATGCCAGAGCC
>JAYFNP010000047.1:0-28246 GCA_034933385.1 Burkholderiaceae bacterium
GGGCCATCGAGCGCGACCGGCGCGGCCTCGACGTCCGGCACGATTTGCACCGCATGCGGATTGCCCATCGAGACGACCGAGATCATCGTCGTCTTGCCTTCGCGTCCCGGCTGATGTTCCAGGTACAGCGGCCACAGCGTATCCTGCGCTTCGGGCTTGCCGCGCAAGCCGCTGGTGTCGAATGGCACTTGCGCCGGTTCCAGCACCGGCGCGCCCATGTCGACGGTGACGTTGCCGTCCTCTTCCAGACACAATTCGATATTCCCGGCCTTGGTTTCAACCTTGATGCGCCGCTTGTCGGTCAGCCCTTGTTCCGTGACAAACTTGACGAACGCGCGCGCGCCGTTGCCGCATTGTTCGACTTCGCCGCCGTCGGCATTGAAAATCCGGTAGCGGAAATCGACGCCTGGCGCGACTGGTTTTTCAACCACCAGTATCTGGTCGGCGCCGACGCCGAAGCGCCGGTCGGCGAGAAAGCGCGATTGTTCCGGTGTCAGTTCGATTGGCTGGTTGATGGCGTCGATCACGACAAAATCATTGCCGGCGCCGTGCATTTTGGTGAATTTCAGTTTCATTTCGCGGGAAAGGGAAATTGTAAAAACGTCATCGTTTACAAATTATATACGTCCGGCTCGCCTTCCGGGCGTGTCTTGAAGCGGCGGTGGGTCCAGAAATATTCGGCAGGCGCTTCCAGAATGCGTTCTTCGATGAACGCGTTCATGCGGCGCGTGGCGGCAGTGATGTCGCTGCCAGGAAAGTTGTCCCAGACCGGATAGAACTTCGCTTTCCAGCCGCGAAAGTTCGGCAGGAAGGTCGCGACCACCGGGATGACCCGCGCGTGCGTCGCGGCGGCAATGCGTGGCAGTGCGGTCAGCGTGGCCGCCTGATTGCCGAAGAACGGGATGAATTCGGCATTGTCACGGCCGAAATCCATGTCGGGCAGCATGAAATACGGCAGGCCTTCGCGTACCGCGCGCAAGATCGGTTTGATGCCGTCCTGTCGGGTAAACAGCCGCCCCGGGTTGAAGCGTAGCCGGCCACGGCGCAGCACCTCGTTCAGTGCCGGATTTTTCGGGCGTACATACATCGACGATCCGCGGCAATGCAGCGTGAAGGCGACGCCGGCGACGTCGAGGCAGACAAAGTGCGGGCACAGCACCACCGTTGGTACCGTGTTCAATTCGTCCAGCGGCAGCGGACTTTCGATCACGAGCAACCGTTTCAGGCGTGCTTCCGATGCCCACCACAGGATGCCGCGCTCCAGCACGCTGCGCGCATAGGCCTGGAAATGCTGTTCCGCGATCGACAGACGTTCGCTCTCTGGCATGTCGGGAAAACACAGGCGCAGGTTGGTCAGCGTGATGTGACGCCGCCTTTTCAAAAAGCGGAACAACAGTGAACCGAGACCGTTGCCCATTCGTCCGAGAATAGGCAACGGCAACCAGTGCAGCAGCCACAAGAATGCGATCGCGAATCTCATGCGGACCTCACATCCAGGGTGGCAGGGAAAAACCGGCATGGCCGGAACGGCGGAAATGCGGACATAAACAAAAAAACCATCAGTACAAACAGGGTCTGCCCAAACATAGGCAACAAGCGTAAAATAAGCAGAATAGCACTTTCCGCCGGGTTAAACGACAACTTGCGAGGCGGCCTACAAATTTCGCTAAAGCGTCGCTGGCAGTTGTGAGTGGCCGCGACCGGGTCGATAACCACTTCAGGAGTCAGCGATGTCTAGCGATTTTCTCTTTACTTCAGAATCAGTTTCAGAAGGCCACCCGGACAAGGTGGCCGACCAGATTTCAGACGCCATTCTTGATGCCATTCTGACGCAGAATCCGACTGCGCGCGTGGCAGCCGAAACGCTGTGCAACACCGGTCTTGTGGTACTGGCCGGTGAAATCACGACCGACGCCAACGTCGATTACATCACCGTCGCCCGCGACACCATCAAGCGAATTGGCTACGACAATACCGAATATGGCATCGATCACAAGGGCTGCGCAGTGCTGGTCGCCTACGACAAGCAGTCGCCGGACATTGCACAAGGCGTGAACGAAGGTCAGGGACTGGATCTCGACCAGGGTGCTGGCGATCAGGGCTTGATGTTCGGTTATGCCTGCGACGAAACGCCGGATCTGATGCCGGCTGCCATCTATTACGCGCACCGTCTGGTCGAGCACCAGTCGCATCTGCGCAAGGATGGCCGTCTGCCCTGGCTGCGTCCGGATGCGAAATCGCAAGTTACCTTGCGCTACGTGAACGGCCAGCCGGTCAGCGTCGATACCGTCGTGCTGTCGACCCAGCATGCGCCGGACATCGAGCACAAGGCGATCGAGGAAGCGGTCATCGAGGAAATCATCAAGCCGGTGCTGCCGAAAGAGTGGCTGGTCAACACCCGTTATCTGGTGAATCCGACCGGACGCTTCGTGGTCGGTGGCCCGCAAGGCGATTGCGGCCTGACCGGGCGCAAGATCATCGTCGACACTTACGGCGGCGCCTGCCCGCATGGCGGCGGCGCGTTTTCCGGCAAGGATCCGTCGAAGGTCGACCGTTCGGCTGCTTATGCGGCGCGCTATGTCGCGAAGAACATCGTTGCCGCTGGTCTGGCGAAACAGTGCCAGGTGCAGATCAGTTACGCCATCGGCGTCGCCAAGCCGATCAACATCACCGTCAACACCGCCGGCACCGGCGCGGTTTCGGATGAAAAGCTGTCGGCGCTGGTGGCTGAGCATTTCGACCTGCGGCCGAAAGGCATCGTGCAGATGCTCGACCTGTTGCGGCCGATTTACCAGAAAACGGCGGCCTACGGGCACTTCGGCCGCGCCGAACCGGAATTTTCCTGGGAGCGCACCGACCGGGCCAAAGTGCTGCGTTCGGCGGCCGGGTTGTAAGCAGCGGTTACCGGCAGCTTCAGGTTTGCCGGGCGGTTGCAAGAACGCGGGTCGGGTTTCCGATCCGCGTTTTTTATTGCCTTTTTTTGGAGTATGCGACGAAATATAGCTGGAAGGCCAGATATTTTGCGGGTATTTTATAATACTCAGCGCAGTATATTTTGACGTCAAAAAACGGTCTGGCGGATCAAATCCAGCAATTGCAGCGGCGACGCGCTAATCCAGTCGGCGCCCCAGGATGGCGTGAGATTATTGTCGCAGTAACCCCAGCCGGCCACCACGGTTGTCATGCTGGCCGCCTTTCCCGCCTGAATGTCGCGCTGGTCGTCGCCGACATACCAGCACTGTTCCGGGGGTAGCGACAGGCGGCGGGCGGCTTCGAGTAATGGCGCCGGGTGCGGTTTCGAATGCGGCGTGGTGTCGCCCGAAATCACGCAGGCGGCTTCATGCAAGCCGATTTGCGCGACCAGCGGTTGGGTGAAACGGGTGAACTTGTTGGTGACGATGCCCCAGGGCAAGCCGTTGTGCTGCAAATGCTGAAGCAATGCCGCGATGCCGTCGAACAGGCTGCTGTTGATCGCCAGCATCGATTGGTAGTTATCCAGAAATTCCTTGTGCAATTCCGGATAGCCTTCATCTTCCGGCGTCAGCCCGAATGCCGCGCCAATCAGTCCGCGTGCGCCGGACGACGCGACCGCGCGCAGTTTTTCATACGGTGTCGGTTCCAGTCCGCGCGCGGTGCGCAGCAGGTTGGCGGCGGCTGCCAGATCGGGGGCCGAATCGGCCAGCGTGCCATCGAGGTCGAACAGCACGGCGCGCGGAGGGGGTAGAACGGAAACGTTTTTCATCAGATGGGCATGGGTTGGAATGGTTTGCCGCAAGCCAGCAGATAGTTGACGCTGACATCGTCGACCAGCGAATAGGTGCCGGTCAACGGCTGGTAATTGAGTCCGGTGATCGCGTCAATCGACAGGCCGGCGGCGCGTGCGAATTGCGACAGCTCCGCCGGGGTGACGAATTTCGTGAAATCGTGCGTGCCTTTCGGCAATAGATGCAACAGGTATTCGGCGCCGACAATCGCAAACAGAAACGATTTGGCATTGCGGTTCAGCGTGGAAAAGAAAATCAGCCCACCGGGTTTCGTCAGCCGCGCACAGGCGCGCACAACGGAGCCCGGATCAGGCACATGCTCGAGCATTTCCATGCAGGTCACAATGTCGTACTGTTCTGGCTCGCGTTGCGCCAGATCTTCGGCGGCAATTAGTTCATAGCGTACGGGTACGCCAGAATCCAGGCTGTGCAGCTCTGCCACTTTGAGCGCCTGCTCCGACAGGTCGATCCCGGTCACGTTGGCGCCGGCTTGTGCCAGCGATTCGGCCAGGATGCCGCCGCCGCAGCCAACGTCGAGCACACGCTTGGCGGTCAGCCGCGCATGCCGTTCGATCCATTGCAAACGCAGCGGATTGATGTCATGCAGCGGACGGAATTCGGAGTTCGTATCCCACCAGCGGTGAGCGATCTCGCTAAATTTTTGCAGTTCGGACGGGTCGGAATTCATGCGTGCAACGTCTTGGTGCCAATTGGGAGGCTGATCAAACGATCATTATACGTGCAGCTTCAGATAACAAAAAACCCCGCCGAAGCGGGGTTTTTGCATCGGGCTTGCGCCGCGATTATTTCGGGGAACCAACCACTTCGATTTCCACGCGACGGTTCTTGGCGCGACCAGCTTTGGTCTTGTTGGAAGCAACCGGTTGCTTCTCGCCTTTGCCTTCGGTGTAGATCTGTTTTGCCGGAACGCCCTTCTTGACCAGATAGGCTTTTACAGCTTCTGCACGGCGAACCGACAGTTTCTGGTTGTAAGCGTCGGAACCGATGGAATCGGTATGGCCAGTGGCGATGATGACTTCAACATTTACACCCTGGATGTCCTTGACCAACTTGTCGAGGCTCTTCTTGCCGGCAGGCTTAACAACAGACTTGTCAAAGTCGAAGAAAGCGTCAGCAGCGTAAGTTACTTTCTTGGAGCTGGCTACCGGTTTTTTTACATCTTGTTTGGCAGGTGCGGCACCGTCGCAACCGGCAACAGCATCAGCCGGAGTCCAGTAACCAGTGTGCCAGCAGAGGCCGGTGCCGCTGCGTGCAATTACGCCACGACCATCTTGCAGGTAGGCGCTGTACGGGCTGTTCGCCTTGATATCAGTCGTTTGAGCTGACGCTGAAATTGCAACAACTGCGGAAGCAGCTAAAACAAGTTTAATCAGTTTATTCATTTTTTTCCCCTCGGGTGAAATATCCGCAGATTAGCTGCGCATCGAATTTATTGCATTTGAAAATAGAAACATATGTCCTGATAATACATGACATAGAAACTACCTATGCCATGTGTCCGGTTACATTTTGACACACGATGAACTTGTATTGAGGCTTGTCAATGAATCGCCGGGCGTTTTCTGGGTTTTGTCGTATTTTCGCAACCGGGTTGAGAAATACATAAAGACGGCTGTTTTTATGGAAAAAATCCTTGTTTTCAAATGCTTCCGAGATTTGCTGAAAGTTGAAGTTGAAGTCTCGTCGCCAGACTGGTAAAAAAGGTGGGCGTCAAGGGCAAATCGGGTTGGCCGGATGGCGTCACCGATCGGCCAAACAGTCGGAATGCTCTGCGCCGCATGGTAAAATCACAAGTTGTAAAACGCCTCGTCTTGTCGGTTAATCAAGTACAAGCCATTCAGCATTCAAGCCAGTCTATAAGCACTCCCCCACAATGGATCAATTCGCAAAAGAAACTATCCCGATTTCCCTCGAAGATGAAATGCGCAAAAGCTATCTCGATTACGCGATGAGCGTAATCGTCGGGCGCGCGTTGCCTGATGTGCGGGACGGTTTGAAACCGGTGCATCGTCGCGTGCTGTACGCGATGAATGAAATGAACAATGTCTGGAACCGGCCATACGTGAAATGTGCGCGCGTGGTTGGTGAAGTGATGGGCAAGTACCACCCGCATGGTGACCAGTCGATTTACGACACGCTGGTGCGGATGGCGCAGGATTTTTCGCTGCGTTATACGCTGGTCGATGGTCAGGGAAATTTCGGTTCGATCGATGGTGATGCCGCTGCGGCGATGCGCTATACCGAGTGCCGTCTGGATAAGATCGCCGGCGAAATCCTGGCGGATATCGATAAGGAAACGGTCGATTTCGTGCCGAATTATGATGGCAAGGAACTCGAACCGTCGGTGTTGCCGACCAAGATCCCGAATCTGCTGATCAACGGCTCGTCCGGCATTGCGGTCGGCATGGCGACCAACATTCCGCCACACAACATCAGCGAAGTCATCAACGGCGCGCTGCATGTATTGCGTAACCCGGATTGCGATATCGACGAGTTGATCGGAATCATCCCCGCCCCAGATTTCCCGACAGCCGGCATCATTTACGGCGTGTCCGGCGTACGCGACGGTTACCGTACCGGGCGCGGACGGGTGGTGATGCGGGCGAAGACGCATTTCGAGGAGTTCGGCCGCGAGAACCGGCACGCCATCATCATTGACGAATTGCCTTACCAGGTCAACAAGAAGAGCCTGCTGGAACGCATTGCCGAAAATGTCCGCGACAAAAAAATCGAGGGGATATCCGACGTCCGCGATGAATCCGACAAGTCAGGCATGCGGGTCGTGATCGAGCTCAGGCGCGGCGAAGTGCCGGAAGTGGTGCTGAACAATCTGTATAAACAGACCCAGTTGCAGGATACGTTCGGCATGAACATGGTCGCGTTGGTTAATGGCCAGCCGAGGCTGCTGAACCTTAAGCAGATGCTTGAATGCTTCCTGTCGCACCGTCGCGAAGTCGTCACGCGTCGAACCGTATTCGATTTGCGCCGTGCGCGCGAACGCGGCCATGTGCTGGAAGGGTTGGCAGTGGCGCTGGCCAACATCGACGACTTCATCGCGATCATCAAGGCGGCGCCGACGCCGCCGATTGCGCGCCAGGAATTGATGGCGCGTTCGTGGGATTCGTCGCTGGTGCGTGAGATGCTGGTCAGAACGGGGGCGGAAAATGCCGCGGGCATCGACGCCTTCCGCCCGGAAAATCTGCCGAAACATTATGGCATCCAGAAGGATGGGCTGTATCGGTTGTCCGAAGATCAGGCGCAGGAAATTCTGCAGATGCGCCTGCAACGCCTGACCGGACTGGAGCAGGACCGGATCGTCAACGAATACAAGGAAGTGATGGCGCAGATCGCCGATCTGCTCGATATCCTTGCCAAGCCCGAGCGGGTGGCAGCGATCATCGCGGACGAACTGGCGCAGGCCAAAAATGAATATGGTGATGGCGGCAAGGATGTGCGCCTGTCGCAAATCGAACTGAATGCGACCGACCTCGAAACGGAAGACTTGATCACGCCGCAAGACATGGTGGTGACGCTGTCGCACACTGGCTACATGAAGTCGCAGCCGGTATCCGAATACCGGGCGCAACGGCGCGGCGGACGCGGCCGGCAGGCGGCGGCAACCAAGGAAGACGACTGGATCGATCAGTTGTTCATCGCCAATACGCACGATTACATCCTGTGCTTCTCAAATCGCGGCCGGGTCTATTGGCTCAAGGTGTGGGAAGTGCCGCAGGGCTCGCGTGCGGCGCGCGGCAAGCCGATTGTCAACATGTTCCCGTTGCAGGATGGAGAGAAGATCACCGTTATCTTGCCATTGTCCGGCGAGAATCGCTCCTTCCCGGACGACCGTTACATCTTCATGGCGACCAGTCTTGGAACAGTGAAGAAAACCGCGCTATCCGATTTCAGCAATCCACGCAAGGCGGGCATCATTGCGGTCGATCTGGACGATGGCGATTTCCTGATCGGGGCGGCGCTGACCGATGGACAGCATGACGTGATGCTGTTCTCCGATTCGGGCAAGGCGGTGCGCTTCGACGAGAACGATGTCCGTCCGATGGGGCGCACCGCACGTGGCGTGCGTGGCATGAATCTGGAAGACGATCAGCAAGTCATCGCGTTGCTGGTTGCGGAAAATGAGCAGCAGTCGGTGCTGACTGCGACCGAAAACGGTTTTGGCAAACGCACGCCGATCACCGAATATACGCGCCATGGGCGTGGCACCAAGGGCATGATCGCTATCCAGACCAGTGAACGCAACGGCAAGGTGGTCGCCGCGACGCTGGTGGAAAATAACGACGAAATCATGCTGATCACGACTGGCGGTGTGCTGATTCGCACGCGGGTTTCTGAAATTCGTGAAATGGGACGAGCCACCCAGGGTGTAACCCTGATTGCCGTCGAAGATGGCGCGACGCTTTCCGGCCTGCAACGTATCTTGGAGTCGGATGTCGACGAGGAAAACGGCGAATCGGAATCGGTATGACACGCAAGTTCAATTTTTCGGCTGGCCCGGCCGCGCTTCCTGAAGAAGTGCTGCAACAGGTGGCGGCTGAAATGCTGGACTGGCGCGGGAATGGCCTATCGGTGATGGAAATGAGCCACCGCAGCCCCGAGTTCGGGGTGATCATGCGAACGGCGCAGCAAGACTTGCGCGATCTGCTGGCGATACCGTCAAACTATCGGATTCTGTTCATGCAAGGCGGCGCCATCGCGCAAAATGCGATCGTGCCGCTAAACCTCGTCGGCAGGAAGAAAAAACCGGCGACCATCGATTTCGTGCATACCGGCCACTGGTCCGGCAGGTCGGTGGCCGATGCCAGAAAATATGGCAACGTGAACGTGGCTGCCACGTCGCAATCGACAAATTTCACGACCATCCCGCCGCGACAGACATGGAAACTGTCGCCCGACGCGGCCTACGTGCATGTCTGCACCAATGAAACGGTGCACGGCGTGGAATTTCATTTCACGCCGGAGGTCGGTACGGTGCCGCTGGTGGCGGACATGTCATCGCATATTTTGTCGCGCACAATCGACGTTACGAAATATGGCGTGATTTTCGCCGGTGCGCAAAAAAATATGGGAATCGCCGGCTTGACCGTGGTGGTCGTACGCGACGATCTGGTCGGTCATGCCTTGCCCTGTTGTCCATCGGCGTTCGACTGGAAAAATGTCGCGGACAACGATTCGATGTTCAATACGCCGCCGACGTTTGCGATTTACCTGGCGGGGCTGGTGTTCCAGTGGCTGAAGCGTCAGGGAGGCGTGGCGGCCATCGAACAGCGCAATATTGCCAAAGCTGCCTTACTGTACGATGTTCTGGATTCAACGGACTTTTACCGCTGTCCGGTTGCCCGAGATTGCCGCTCGCGGATGAACGTGCCATTCTTTTTGCGTGATGAATCGTTAGAGGATGCTTTCCTGAATGGCGCAGCGGAACGTGGGTTGGTACAGCTGCGAGGACATCGTTCGATCGGCGGGATGCGTGCGTCGATTTACAATGCGATGCCAACCGAAGGCGTGCAGGCGCTGGTCGAATATTTGCGTGAGTTTGAAACGCGATATGGGTAAACGTATTGCCAGCACGCAAATATGAAATACAATCAAATTTTTCGTCATTTCAGTCATTGGCTTTTTCATGGACAAGGAACTCTTACCTTTACGCGACCAGATTGATGCGATCGATGCGCAGCTACTCGATTTGTTGAGCCGTCGCGCTCGAATTGCCCAACAGGTTGGCCATGTGAAAGCGAAAACCAATGCGCCGGTGTTCCGTCCGGAACGAGAGGCGCAGGTATTGCAGAGCGTTGCCGAGCGCAATGCCGGCCCGTTGGCTGATGCGGATGTGCAGGCGATTTTTCGCGAAATCATGTCGGCCTGCCGCGCACTGGAGCGGCGGGTGACCGTGGCCTACCTAGGGCCGGCCGGCACCTATTCGGAACAGGCGGTCTACCAGCATTTCGGCAGTGCGATCGAAGCGCTGCCGTGTGCGTCGATTGACGAAGTGTTCCGGGCAGCCGAGGCAGGCACTGCCGATTTCGGTGTCGTGCCGATCGAAAATTCGACCGAGGGCGCAATTAATCGCACGCTGGACTTGCTGTTGCAGACGCCGCTGACCATTAGTGGCGAGCTCTCGATACCGGTGCATCACTGTCTGATGACGAAAAGCGGCACGATGGACGGCATCCGCAGCATTTGCGCGCATGCCCAGGCTTTGGCGCAATGTCAGGTGTGGCTGACGCAGCATTACCCGACTATCGAACGACATGCCGTGGCCTCGAACAGCGAAGCGGCGCGCATGGCGGCCGACGATTCATCGGTCGCAGCCGTGGCCAGCGAAATGGCCGGGGAAAAATACCATCTTCAAGTGGTGAATGCGCATATTCAGGATGATCCGCGCAACCGTACGCGCTTTGCCGTCATCGGCCGGTTTCAGACGGTGCCGAGCGGCAACGACCAGACTTCGCTGGTTTTGTCGGTAAAAAATCAGGCCGGGGCGGTTTACCTGATGCTCGAGCCGCTGGCGAAGTACGGCGTGTCGATGACGCGTTTCGAGTCGCGTCCGGCACGCACAGGCAGTTGGGAATATAACTTTTTCATCGATGTCGAGGGGCACGCGCAGGATGAAAAAGTGGCCCGTGCCTTGGCGGAATTAAAAGATCGGGCGGCTTTTTTCAAGCTGTTGGGAGCCTACCCGTTCAGCCTGTGATCTCGCGCTGGAATTTCGTGTTGCCGGTGCGCAGTGCTGCACCTTGCCAATGATTTTGAACTGAAACTGAAATAACCATTCAAGAGAATATTATGTCGTCGAATCAACTCGGGCCGGACTACGTCCGTGCCATCGCACCTTATCAGGCGGGCAAGCCGATTTCGGAGGTCGCTCGCGAATTCGATCTGGATGAGGGAAAAATCATCAAGCTGGCGTCGAACGAAAATCCGCGCGGGATGTCTCCCTTGGCCAGACAGGCGATGCTCGATGCCGTCGCTGATATTGGACGCTATCCGGATGCCAACGGTTTCGCACTGAAACAAGCCATTGCCAAGCGTTACGGCGTGCCACAGGAATGGATTACGCTCGGCAATGGCAGCAATGACATTCTGGAACTGGCGGCGCATGCGTTTGTCCAGTCCGGGGAGTCGACCGTATTTTCGCAATATTCGTTTGCCGTCTATGCGTTGGCGACGCAGGCGGTCGGTGGCCGCTGCATTGCCGTGCCGGCGCAGAAATTCGGTCATGATCTCGAGGCGATGCGGCAGGCGATTGCTTCTGACACGAAGCTGGTGTTTCTCGCCAACCCAAACAACCCGACCGGCACGTTTTTGCCGCCGGCGGAAATCGAGGCTTTCCTGAAATCGGTGCCGGAGAATGTCGTGGTCGTGATCGACGAGGCATACAACGAATATCTCGACCCAGGCCTGCAATATGATTCGACCGAATGGGTCAAGCAGTTCCCGAACTTGCTGGTATCGCGCACTTTCTCGAAAGCGCACGGGCTGGCCGGGCTGCGCATCGGCTTCGGCCTGGCGCAACCGCCGGTCACCGATTTGCTGAACCGCATCCGGCAGCCGTTCAATGTGAATTCGCTGGCGCAAGCCGCCGCGATCGCGGCGCTCAACGATGCTGCGTTCTTGCAGCAGAGCGCGAAACTGAATGCCGCAGGCTATCGGCAACTGGTACAGGCGTTCGACGAACTGGGGCTGGAATATGTGCAATCATTCGGCAATTTCGTGCTGGTAAAAGTGGGCAATGACGACGGTGCCGGTGCGCGCGTGAATCTGGCACTGTTGAAAAAAGGCATCATCGTGCGCCCAGTCGGCGGTTACGGCTTGCCACAATGGCTGCGCATCTCGATTGGCCTGCCGGAAGAAAATGACGCCTTCATTGCCGCATTGAAGGAAGTGCTCGCTTGAGCTCGCCGATGTTCGAAAAGATCGCGGTATTCGGTGTCGGCCTGATCGGCGGGTCGTTCGCGCTGGCGCTGAAGAAGGCCGCTCAAGTCGGCCAGGTGGTTGGCATCGAGCGAACGCCGGCGGTACTCGAACGTGCGCTTGATCTGGGCATTATCGACCGGATGGGGAGTTCAGTGCAGGATGCGTTGCAGGATGCCGATCTGGTGCTGGTGGCAGCGCCAGTGGCGCAGACGGGCACGATCATGGCCTCGATTAAACCGTATCTCGGATCGAAAACAATCATTACCGACGCTGGTAGTACGAAATCGGATGTGGTGACGGCGGCCCGTGCTGCGTTGGGCGAGAAAATTGCACAGTTTGTTCCTGGCCACCCGATTGCCGGGCGCGAAACCAACGGGCCGGATGCAGCGATCGACGATTTATTCATCGGCAAGAAAACGGTATTGACGCCGTTGCCGGAAAATGCTGAGCAGGACATTGTCCGGGTCGCGCGAGCATGGGAAGCCTGCGGGGCGATCATTCACAAATTGACACCGCAGGATCACGATTGCGTGTTTGCCTCGGTGAGTCATTTGCCGCATTTGCTCGCCTATGCGCTGGTGGACAACATCGTCAAGAAACCGCAGGCGGATTTGCTGTTCCAGTATGCCGCCAGCGGCTTTCGCGATTTCACCCGGATTGCCGGATCGTCGCCCGAAATGTGGCGCGATATCACGTTGGCGAACCGAGCTGTTCTGCTGCAAATGCTCGATTCCTATCTGGCGCAATTGCACCGGATGCGCGATCTGGTTGCCAGTGGGAATGGCGATGCAATTTACGCGGTGTATGCGAATGCGCAACGGGCGCGGCAGAACTGGATTCATGCGATCGAAGCGGCTGAAAAGCAAAGCAAAGAAGGCGGTGACTGATGGCACAATATCCTGACTTCATTGACTTGAAGCCGGTGACGCATGTCGAAGGTCATGTGCGCTTGCCGGGTTCTAAGAGCATTTCGAACCGCACGCTGCTGCTGGCGGCTCTGGCGAAGGGGACGACCCGGGTCAACGGTTTGCTGGCTTCTGATGATACGCATGTGATGCTGGAGGCTTTGAGGACACTGGGCATCAAATGGACGCAGATCGAGGATACGCCGAATTACGTAATCGAAGGTGTCAATGGGCCGTTTCCGGTGAAACAGGCCGATCTGTTTATGGGCAATGCCGGTACGGCAATCCGTCCGTTGGCGGCGGCGCTGGCGGCAATGGACGGCGACTACACGCTGCGCGGCGTTGCGCGGATGCACGAACGCCCGATCGGCGACCTGGTCGATGCACTGAACGCGGATGGCGCGAATATCGAATACCTTGGCAAGAAAGGTTATCCGCCGTTGCGCATCCGGAGCGGGAACATCGGTGCCGATCAATTGAGGGTGCGCGGCAACGTCTCCAGCCAGTTTCTGACGGCGTTGCTGATGGCATCTCCGCTGTTGGCGCGCAAGCAGGACGTGGTGATCGAAGTCGTCGGCGAACTGATTTCGCGACCGTATATCGAAATTACGCTGAACCTGATGGCGCGCTTTGGCGTTCAGGTCGAGTGTGATGGCTGGAAGAAATTCACGGTTCCGATGGGACAGTTTTACGTCAGCCCGGATACGTTGCAGGTCGAAGGCGATGCGTCGTCGGCGTCGTACTTCCTGGCCGCCGGAGCGATTGCCGGCGGGCCGGTACGGGTCGAAGGGGTTGGCGCCGACAGCATTCAAGGTGATGTGCGTTTTGTCGAGGCATTACAGCAAATGGGCGCAGTCGTCACGTATGGCGACAACTGGATCGAGGCGCGTTCGGATGGCGTGCTGAAGGCGATTGACGCCGATTTCAACCATATTCCCGATGCTGCGATGACGATCGCGGTGATGGCGCTGTACGCGGATGGCACCAGCACGCTGCGCAATATCGGCAGCTGGCGGGTAAAGGAAACCGACCGGCTTACGGCGATGGCGACGGAATTGCGCAAGCTGGGGGCGTTGGTGGAACAGGGCGATGACTGGTTGCGCATCACGCCGCCGGAAACAATCCGGGCAGCGACGATTGATACCTACGACGATCACCGGATGGCAATGTGTTTTTCGTTAGCGGCACTCGATGGCGCGGCACGGCGCGGCGGCCAGATTCGCATCAATGACCCGCAATGCGTCGCCAAAACCTTCCCTGAGTATTTCGACGAATTCAACAAGATTTTGCAAGGCGGGTTGTTACAACCGCATAGATAATTATGTCCCAATCTTTCGAGAGTTGTCTCAATTACAGTAGTTCGCCGGATGTGCCGGTCATTACAATCGACGGTCCGACCGCTTCCGGTAAAGGTACGGTGGCGCAGCGGGTGGCCCGTATGCTGGGCTTTCATCTGCTCGATTCCGGTGCGTTGTACCGGCTGGTGGCGTTGTCGGCGCTGCGCAGCGGCACTGCACTGGAGGATGAAGTTGCGCTGGCTCGGCTGGCAGGCGCCCTGCCATGCAGGTTCAGTGGCACGACGGTATTCCTGGAAGGAGAAGACGTTTCCGAGGCGATTCGGGCCGAAGCTGTCGGCAATGCTTCATCGCGAGTCGCCGCGCTGCCCGCAGTGCGGCAGGCGTTGGTAGAACGACAATTGCGTTTTCGCCAGGCACCGGGTCTGGTGGCGGACGGCCGCGATATGGGAACGGTAATCTTCCCGGACGCTAACTTGAAGGTCTATTTGACGGCCAGCGTTGAGGCGCGTGCCGGCCGGCGTTATAAGCAATTGATTGACAAAGGATTTTCTGCTAATATCACAGACCTCCGCAAGGATTTGGAGGAGCGCGATGCGCGCGATGCGCAGCGTACCGCGGCTCCGCTGAAGCCTGCCGAAGATGCATATGTACTCGATACGTCCGATCTCACGATTGATGAGGGGGTTAAACGGGTGCTGCAATGGTATCGCGCCGGGAAGGCGTGAGTGGTTGTTTTGTTGTTGAGGCCCGGATGGATGCAAGGTCTGCCCGGGATTGTTTAACCTGACCCAGTTCAAGTTGCATTTCGCGTTCTTGCTGGTTTAACTGTAAGTAAATCCAATATATGTCTATTTCCGCTGCACCTACTGAACTTGCTTCCGGCGCCGATAGTTTTGCCGCACTGTTCGAAGAATCACTGTCGCGCCAGGATATGCGTTCCGGCGAAGTCATTTCCGCCGAAGTCGTGCGCATTGATCACAACTTCGTGATCGTCAATGCTGGTCTGAAATCCGAATCGTTCATTCCTATCGAAGAATTCAAAAACGATGTCGGCGAACTTGAAGTCAACGTCGGCGACTTTGTTTCGGTTGCGATCGAATCGCTCGAAAATGGCTATGGCGACACCATTCTGTCGCGCGACAAGGCCAAACGTCTCGCGTCATGGCTCGCGCTTGAAAAGGCGATGGAATCCGGTGAAATTGTTACTGGTACCGTGAATGGCAAGGTCAAGGGCGGCCTGACTGTCCTGACGAATGGCATTCGTGCCTTCCTGCCGGGTTCGCTGGTCGATACCCGTCCGGTCAAGGACACCACGCCGTACGAAGGCAAGACTCTGGAATTCAAGGTCATCAAGCTGGACCGCAAGCGCAATAACGTCGTGTTGTCGCGCCGTGCAGTGGTCGAAGCTTCGATGGGCGAAGAGCGCGCCAAACTGATGGAAACCCTGAAAGAGGGCACCATCGTCAACGGCGTGGTCAAAAACATCACCGATTATGGTGCTTTCATCGATCTGGGCGGCATCGACGGCTTGCTGCACATCACCGATCTGGCATGGCGCCGCGTCCGCCATCCGTCCGAAGTATTGACGGTTGGCCAGGAAATCACGGCCAAGGTCCTGAAATACGATCAGGAAAAGAACCGCGTATCGCTCGGCGTCAAGCAGCTTGGCGACGATCCGTGGACGGGGCTGTCGCGCCGTTACCCGCAAGGCACGCGTCTGTTCGGCAAAGTTACCAACCTGACCGATTACGGTGCGTTTGTCGAAGTCGAGCAGGGCATCGAAGGCCTGGTACACGTGTCCGAAATGGACTGGACCAACAAGAACATTGCGCCGAACAAGGCCGTCAAGCTGGGTGAGGAAGTTGAAGTCATGGTGCTGGAGATCGACGAAGAGCGTCGCCGCATCAGCCTCGGCATGAAGCAGTGCAAGCCTAATCCGTGGGATGACTTCGCACTGTCGCACAAGAAGGGTGACAAGGTCCGCGGCGCGATCAAGTCGATTACCGACTTCGGCGTGTTCATCGGCCTGGCCGGCAACATTGACGGCCTGGTCCATCTGTCCGACCTGTCCTGGACTGAACCAGGCGAGGAAGCGGTCCGCCGCTTCAAGAAAGGCGACGAACTGGATGCGATCGTGCTGGCGATCGACGTTGAACGCGAACGTGTTTCGCTCGGTGTCAAACAGCTTGAAGGCGATCCGTTTAACAACTTCGTGTCGCTGAACGACAAGGGCGCCGTGCTGTCAGGCACCGTCAAGTCAGTCGAGCCGAAGGGTGCGGTGATCCAGTTGTCCGAAGATGTTGAGGGCTATTTGCGCGCGTCCGAAATCTCCCGTGACAGGGTCGAAGATGCCGGTGCTCACCTGAAGGTTGGCGATACCGTCGAAGTGATGGTGATCAATATCGATCGCAAGTCGCGCGGCATCCAGTTGTCGATCAAGGCGAAGGATCAGGTTGAAACGCAGGAAGCAATGCAGAAGATGTCGGCCGAGGCCGGTGCTGCAGCTTCGGGCATGACCAGCCTTGGTGCGCTGTTGAAAGCCAAGTTCGATAACAAGGGCTGAACCGGACGGACAGGCACATGACCAAGTCGGAATTGATTGCCCGTTTGGCAGAACGCTATACGCAGCTGGTGGCGAAGGATGCCGAGCTGGCGGTCAAATCCATTCTCGATGCGATGACCAGTGCACTGGTCAACGGTCAACGCATCGAGATCCGCGGTTTTGGCAGCTTTGCGCTGAATGTCCGTCCTCCACGCATCGGACGCAATCCGAAATCTGGCGAAAAAGTGATGGTGCTCGAGAAACGGGTGCCGCACTTCAAGCCAGGCAAGGAATTGCGCGAAAGCGTTGACGCGATGGCCGGACAGCCGCTGGTGGATGATTGAGTGTCCTGCAAGAGAGAAAAGGCATCTTCGGATGCCTTTTTTTTCGCGTACAATGCCCCTTGTCTCAGCCCTTAAGCAAAAACAATCGGAATGATCCTATGAAAATCGTTGCCCGAATTATTGCGGCAATGCTGTTTGTAGTGTTTTTCGGGTTTGCCCTGAAAAACACCCATGAGGTGTCGCTGCGGTTTTTCATGGATTATGAATGGCATGGTCCGCTGGTGCTGCTGCTGCTCGCATTTCTTGTCGTCGGCGCGGTACTGGGGGTGCTGGCGATGACGCCGACGGTTTTCCGCTACCGGCGCGAATTGTCCAGGCAAAAGAACATCATCAGTTCGATGCAGAAGGAAAATGAGGCGCAGCAAATGGCGCGGACGCAGGCGCCGCCTCCCGATAGCGTACCCGACAGATAGTCGAGTTGTCCGATTGTGTTCTCATTAACGTTTTGATATTCACCCAGCATGGAATTTGAAACCTGGTGGCTGTTGAGCATACCGGCCTTTTTCGGACTCGGATGGTTGGCTGCGCGTATCGATCTCAAGCACTTGTTGTCCGAATCGCGCAGTTTGCCGGAAGGCTACTTCAAGGGCTTGAATTTCCTGCTGAACGAACAGCCAGACAAGGCGATTGATACCTTCATTGAGATCGTCAAACTCGATCCGGAAACGGCAGACCTGCATTTCGCACTGGGCAGCCTGTTTTGCCGGCGTGGGGAAATCGAGCGTGCGATTCGCGTTCACCAGAATTTATTGTCTCGGCCGGATTTGCCGCAGGATCGGCAAGAGCACGCGCTGTACGAACTTGGGCAGGATTTCTTGCGTGCCGGTCTGCTGGATCGCGCGGAAGAAACCTTCAACCGGTTGATCGAAACGAATTATGGCGTACAGGCTCGTCGTTCATTGCTGGAAATTTACCAGCGCGTCAAGGAGTGGCAGCGTGCGATCGATGCCGCCTACGCGCTACAGGAATCCGGCGCAGGCGGACGGCAGCGGGAAATTTCGCAATTTTATTGCGAGCTGGCTCAGGAAGAGCTGGTCAAGACGCAACCTGAGGCTGCCTTGCGCCTGCTCGACAAGGCGCTGGCGGTAAACCGGATGAACGTGCGTGCCAACATTCTGGCGGGTGACGCATGGCTGGCAAGTGGTGATACCGAGCGCGCTTTGGTTGCCTGGAGGCAAGTCGAACGGCAGAGCTTGCCGCATGTCGTGCTGGTTGCGCAGCGATTGATGGATGGCTATCATGCGGTGGGTCGACCGCAGGAAGGGTTCAATTTGCTGCGGTCCTGGCTGGCTGAGGCTTCGTCGATTGACTTGCTCGAAGTGATGTTCAAGAATCTGGTCGAGCTTGAGGGCAGCGAAGCGGCCTATCAGTTGGTGCGTGACGAGCTGTGGCGAACGCCGACGTTGCTCGGGCTGGATAAGCTGCTGGAGGCGCGGTTGCTGATTGCACGCGCCGATTCCCTGCCTGAATTGACGATGGTCAAGGATTTGGTGCATGGGTATGCGCTGAAACTGGCGCGTTACCAGTGTGGTCAGTGCGGTTTCAAGGCGCGCCAGTTTTATTGGCAATGTCCAGGTTGCAGTCGCTGGGAAACCTATTCTCCGCGTCGCACCGAGGAATTGAGCGTGATGGGCTGAAGGCCAACAGGCATCGCGCGAAGGTGTGTGTGGCTGCCGGCGCGATGGCATCAAACCGAAACAATATCAAATCATGTTTGAAAACGTACATATACTTGTTGCCGGCGACGTGATGCTGGATCGTTACTGGTTTGGCGAAGTGACCCGCATTTCGCCGGAAGCGCCGGTGCCGGTAGTGCATGTCGGGCGACGCGAAGATCGCCTCGGTGGGGCGGCAAACGTCGCACGCAACGTGGCGGCACTTGGGTCTCGCGTCGGTTTGCTGGGGGTGGTCGGGCAGGATGAGGCCGGAGATGCGGTGACGCGTTTGCTGGAAGAATCGGCTATCGACAGTCATCTGCGGCGCGATCCGGACAGTTCGACCATCATCAAGCTGCGCGTGATCGGCCGGCAGCAACAGTTATTGCGCGTGGATTTCGAAGAACCTCCGACCGAGCAGGTGTTGCGCGACAAACTCGCGCATTTTGCCGATCTGTTGCCGCGCTATGACGTGGTTCTGATGTCGGATTACGACAAAGGCAGCATGGTCAATGTGGCGGCGATGATTGCCGCCGCCCGACGTGCCGGCAAACTGGTGCTGGTCGATCCGAAAGGAGACGATTTCACGCGCTACTCTGGCGCGACCGCGCTGACGCCGAACAAGGCGGAGTTGCGGCGCATTGTCGGGGAATGGCGCAGCGAGAATGACCTGACCGAGAAAGCACAGCGTTTGCGCGCGAATTTGCAGATTGAGGCATTGTTGTTGACGCGTTCCGAGGAGGGCATGACGCTGTATACGGAAAGTGGCGTAACCCACATGCCGACGGTAGCGCGCGAAGTGTTCGATGTCTCCGGCGCCGGCGATACGGTGATCGCGACGCTGGCGGTGATGCTCGGTGCCGGCAAACCGATGGAAGAAGCGGTGGCGTTGGCCAATCGCGCTGGCGGGGTCGTTGTTGGCAAGTTCGGAACGGCGACCGTATCTGCCGACGAAATCTTGGGCGATTGATAATCTATCAGCTTTCCGGCTTGAATATTTCAGCAAAACGGTCCAAAGTGACCTTTATTTTGTTTTTTAACAACCTTTTGAATTAGTGCCATTATGCCAATCGGGCAAGTCAACGAATCTCCTTCCGCTTATCCACTCCTGATCAAGCAATTGCTGCTTACCCCGATGGCGCATTCGCCGGATCAGGAAATCGTGTATGCCGAGGTATCGCGCTACACCTATCGCACCTTCCGGGAACGGGTTAGTCGTCTGGCGGGCGGCTTGCGGAACCTGGGGGTTCAGGCGGGCAATAGTGTGGCGGTGATGGATTGGGATACGCATCGCTACTTGGAATGCTATTTCGCGATTCCGATGATGGGGGCGGTCATCCAGACGGTTAACGTCAAGCTCACGCCGGAACAGATTCTGTATACGCTGAACCATGCTCAGGCTGATGTGCTGTTAGTGAACGCCGAGTTTTTGCCGATCGTCGAAGAGATCGCCAGCCGGCTGAAAACGGTGAAGGCCTTTGTTTTGCTAACGGATACGCCGGCTTTGCCGGCTTCGAAGATCGCATTTGCGACCGAATATGAAAAAATGCTGGCTTCGGCGCCCGCGACATACGATTTCCCGGATTTCGACGAAAACACGCGTGCGACGACGTTTTATACGACCGGTACGACCGGCTTGCCGAAAGGCGTGTATTTCACCCACCGGCAACTGGTGCTGCATACGCTGGCATCGGCGACTGCCCTAGGCACGACGCCTGGCCAGCAAAACTTGTGCCGCAATGATGTGTACATGCCGTTGACGCCGATGTTTCATGTGCATGCCTGGGGCTTGCCTTATGTCGCGACGATGCTCGGCATCAAGCAGGTTTACCCCGGGGCTTATCATCCGGATCGGCTGTGCCGGCTGATCCGCAACGAAAACGTGACCTTTTCGCACGGCGTGCCGACGGTGCTGCACATGATCTTGAATCATCCGCAAAGCCGCGAAGTGGATTTGAGCCGGTTAAAGCTCATTATTGGTGGCTCGGCGCTGACGCCGGCGCTAGCGATTGCTGCGCGTAAGCGCGGCATCGACCTGTTTTGCGGCTACGGTTTGTCGGAAACCTGTCCGATTCTGACGATTGCGCAGTTGCCCTCATCGCTGTTCGATGCGACGCCGGAAGCGCAGGCACCGCTGCGTTGCAAAACCGGCCTGCAAATGCCGCTGGTCGATTTGCAGGTTGTCGATGACGACATGAAGCCGTTGCCGCACGATGGCCAGATTACCGGCGAAGTGGTGGTGCGCGCGCCTTGGCTGACACAGGGTTATCTGCACGATGAGGGTGCCTCCGAGCAACTGTGGCGTGGCGGATATTTGCACACGGGCGATATCGGGCACATTGACGCCAATGGTTACCTGCAGATCACCGACCGCGAAAAGGATGTCATCAAGACCGGCGGCGAGTGGATTTCATCGTTGCAGATGGAAAGCCTGCTGTTGCAGCATCCGGCGGTGCAGGAAGTGGCGGTGATTGCACAACGCGATGACAAGTGGGGCGAACGGCCGCTGGCGCTGGTGCTGCTCAAGCCGGAGTACCAGGGGCAGGTCAACGAAGCCGTCTTGCGCAAGCACGTCGTGCAAAATGCCGAAATCGGCGGGTTGGGGCGGTTTGCAATTCTGGTGCATATCATCTTTGTTGCCGGTTTGCTTAAAACCAGCGTCGGCAAGACCAACAAGCGCGAGTTGCGCAAGCTGCATGGCGGCGACGCTTGAGCGAAAAGGGCGGGGTATGTTGGAAAATAGCGCCGTCCGGCCAGATATTCAGAGGCTGTTTTAATATACTGTATGCAGTATTATTTGGGGCTCACCAAGCCTAGTGCTGGCGCCCAATGGCTGGTAGCAGCGGCGCCGGGGATGGCCGAACGCCCGTTTGCCTGAACGAGCCGGTTCCGTTTCACGACATTTTCCAAGGAGGATCGACATGTTTAACAAGCTGTTGATGTTTTTTGCAGTGCTGATCGCGACCATGGGTCTGGCGTTCGCGCAGGTGGATGTCAACCGGGCCACGCAGGCCGAACTGGACGGCATCAAGGGTATCGGCCCGAAGATTTCCAGAACCATCCTGGCGGAGCGTAATAAGGGCGGAAATTTCAAGGACTGGGATGATCTGCAAAAGCGCGTCAAGGGCATCGGCGAAAAGAATTCAGTCAAATTGTCGCAGGCGGGCCTGACCGTTGGCGGCAAGAGCAAGCCGGGTGTGTCGGCCAGGGTGGACAACAAAGCCGGCAAGAACGACGCCAACGCTGCGAGGAAAACCGGCCAGTCGGGCTTGGGCGTCGCGGACCGGGCGGCTGGCAAGTGATGCTTTGCCGCTGAAAGGCATACCCCGCTGCGGCGGGGTTTTTTATCGCAGGTGCCGAAGGCGGTGGCACCTGGCTACGCCTGCCGTTACAATGACGTTTTAAACCAGAATCGGTCCCACCATGCCTTACCCGTCCATTGAGCAAACCATCGGTAACACCCCGCTGGTGCAATTAATGCATCTGCCAGGCGAAGAAGCGGCGCGCCGCAACAACATCATTCTCGGCAAGATCGAGGGCAACAATCCGGCCGGGTCAATCAAGGACCGTCCGGCGCTGGCGATGATCCTGGGGGCGCAGGCGCGCGGTGAAATCAAGCCGGGCGACACCTTGATCGAACCGACCAGTGGCACTACTGGCCTCGGGCTGGCCCTGGCAGCCAAATTGCGCGGCTACAAGATGATCCTGGTGATGCCGGAAAACCTGAGCGTCGAGCGCCGCCAGAGCATGGCGGCCTACGGTGCGCGAATCATTCTGACGCCGAAAAGCGGCGGTATGGAATATGCGCGCGATCTGGCCGAACAGATGCAAAAGGACGGCCAGGGAATCGTGCTTGACCAGTTTTCCAATCCGGACAATCCGCGCGCGCATTACGAGACTACCGGCCCGGAAATCTGGCGCGCGACCGGCGGACGGGTGACCCACTTCGTCAGCACGATGGGGACGACCGGCACGCTGATCGGCGTATCGCGCTACCTGAAAGAGCAAAACGCCGGCGTTCAGGCGATTGGCGTGACGCCGGACGATGCGTCACAGATTCCGGGTATTCGCAAGTGGCCGCAAGAATACATGCCGAAAATTTTCGATAAATCGAAAGTCGACGGCATAGAGGAAGTCAGCCAGGCGGCAGCCGAGTACATGACCCGGAGGTTGGCGGCGGAAGAAGGCATCTTTTGCGGCATTTCCGCCGGCGGCGCGTGCGAAGTTGCGCTGCGCCTTTCAAGTCAGGTTGAAAATGCCACCATCGTGTTTATCGTTTGCGATCGGGGCGACCGCTACCTTTCGACCGGAGTTTTCCCCGCGTGACGCGCGGTTTGAGCAAATCGGTATCGATGGGGAAAAGAAACAGGCAATTCGCGCAAACGCTGCTAGAATTTAACCGTGAGCGGAAAAGTCATAATGGCCGATGCTGAAGAGTTTGCTGCCTTTTGTGGACAACAGCCTTTTTCTCTTTGGAAAATCATGACATCTTTTGACCTGAATCTTTCGAACCATTTTTTGATCGCGATGCCGTCGATGCTTGATCCGGTTTTTGGCGGCACGGTGGTGTATTTGTGCGAGCATAACCAGCACGGTGCGCTCGGCATGGTCATCAACCGGCCGACCGACATCAAGATGGGTGACCTGTTCGAGCGTCTCGAGCTGAAGCCGGAGATTGAATGGCTGGCGACGAAGCCGGTGATGTTCGGCGGCCCGGTTCAGGAAGATCGCGGTTTCGTGCTGCATTCACCGCAAGGCGAATTTTCGTCGATGCTGAAAGTGACCGATGACATCGCCTTCACCACCTCGCGCGACGTGCTGGAAGCGGTCGCTTCCGGAAACGGGCCGCAGCGGGTACTGGGCGGGGTTGGTTATTCCGGCTGGAGCGCCGGACAACTGGAACAGGAAATCGGCCGCAACGGCTGGTTGACGGTCGCTGCCGACCCGGAAGTGATTTTCGACTTGCCGTACGAAGAACGCTATACGGCGGCGCTGAAGCTGCTCGGCATTGATCCGTCGATGCTGGCCTTGGGGGCCGGGCATGCCTGAGGTCGTTCGCTAATGGAGGAAGTGTTGCTGGCGTTCGATTTCGGTTTGAAGCGGATCGGTGTGGCGGTTGGCAACACGATTACCTGGCAGGCGCGGCCGCTGGCAGTGATTCATGCGGAAAGCAATGACGAGAAATTTGCTGCAATCGGTGCGCTGCTGGACGAGTGGAAGCCGGTGCGCTGCATTGTTGGCTTGCCGTTGCACCCCGATGGTGCGGAGCACGAAATGACTGCACGCTGCCGCCGCTTTGCGAACCAGTTGCATGGACGTTTCGGCGTCGAAACGGCGCTGGTGGACGAGCGGTATTCTTCTGCAATTCTGAATGGCCGACGCGGCGAGGCCATCGACGATCAATCCGCCGCACTTATTCTGCAACAATATTTCGATGAAAAAGAATCTTCCAGAACCTGATGCCGAAGTGCTGTACCGGGCGCTTTTGGCACAAATCAACGCCGGCTTGGCGGGCATCTCCGATCCCGCGATTGTCGGCATCCATTCCGGCGGTGCCTGGCTGGCCGAGCGCCTGGCTGTCGACCTGGGCATTCCGGAGGAACGGCTTGGCTTCATTGACGTCTCATTCTACCGTGACGATTATGCCGAAAAGGGCTTGCGTCCGGACGTGAGGCCGTCGCAAATCCCGTTCGAGGTGAATGGCGCATCGATCCTGCTGGTAGACGACGTGCTGTACACCGGGCGCACCACGCGCGCTGCGATCAACGAGCTATTTGACTATGGTCGTCCCGAGCGGGTGATGCTGGCGGCGCTGATCGATCGCGGCGAACGCGAATTACCGGTGGCCGCTGATTTCGTCGCGCAATACATGCAGGTCAAGAACAACCAGTCGATCGTGCTGCAGCGTGCAGACGACGGCACTTTTTCTCTGACGGTGGAACATGATTAATCCGCAACTCAACCAGCATGGCGAGCTGCAGCATCTGCTGACGATCGAGGGCTTGCCGAAAGACGTGCTAATCCACATCCTCGACACGGCTGCGTCGTTCGTCAATGTGTCCGACCGCGAGGTCAAGAAGGTTCCGCTGTTGCGCGGCAAGAGCGTGTTCAACCTGTTTTTCGAGAATTCGACCCGTACGCGCACCACGTTCGAGATTGCCGCGAAACGCCTGTCGGCCGACGTGATCAACCTGAACATCGCCGCCTCCAGCACCAGCAAGGGCGAATCGTTGCTCGACACGATCGACAACCTGACGGCGATGCAGGCCGACATGTTCGTCGTGCGTCATTCACAATCCGGCGCGCCTTTCCTGATTGCGAAGCACTTGCGCGATACCGGCCAGGAACATTTGCATGTGGTGAATGCCGGTGACGGGCGGCATGCGCATCCGACGCAGGGCTTGCTCGACATGTATACCATCCGGCATTACAAGAAAGATTTCACCAAGCTGAAGGTGGCGATCGTCGGTGACGTACTGCATAGCCGCGTGGCGCGTTCGGACATTCATGCGCTGACGACGCTCGGCGTGCCGGAGGTGCGCGTGATCGGCCCGTATACGCTGCTGGCGTCGAACCTTGATCAGATGGGCGTGCGCGTGTTTACCGACATCAATCAGGGCCTGAAGGGGGTCGATGTGATCATCATGCTGCGCCTGCAGAACGAGCGGATGAACGGTGCGCTGTTGCCGTCGGCACAGGAATACTTCAAGAGCTACGGACTGACGCCGGAGCGTCTCGCGCTGGCGAAGAAAGATGCGATCGTGATGCATCCCGGCCCGATGAATCGTGGCGTCGAGATCGATTCGGCGGTAGCAGACGGTTCGCAGGCGGTGATCTTGCCGCAAGTGACATACGGCATTGCGGTGCGGATGGCAGTGATGGGCATACTGGCAGGTAACTAATTCGGGAATGGCGCAATGAGACTTCACATCAAAAATGGCAGGCTGATCGATCCGGCAAACGGCGTCGACGCACCGAAGGATATCTGCATCGCCGGCGGGAAAATTCTGGCGATCACCGAACCCGGCAAAAAGCCAAAGAATTTCACCAGCACGCGAACCATTGATGCCAGCGGCTTGATTGTCGCGCCTGGCCTGGTCGACCTGTCGGCGCGCCTGCGCGAGCCGGGTTACGAATACAAGGCGACGCTTGAATCGGAAATGGAAGCGGCGATGCAGGGCGGTGTCACCAGCCTGGTTTGTCCGCCGGACACCGACCCGGTGCTGGATGAGCCTGGCTTGGTCGAAATGCTCAAGCATCGCGCGAAGAATCTGAACCAGGCGAACGTCTATCCGACCGGTGCGCTGACGGTCGGTCTGAAAGGCGAAAGCCTGACCGAAATGGCGGAACTGACCGAGGCGGGTTGCATCGGGTTCTCGCAGGCGGCCGAGCCGATCGTTGATACGCAGGTGCTGTTGCGTGCGATGCAGTACGCCAAAACCTTCGATTACAGCGTCTGGCTGCGGCCGCAAGATGCCTGCCTGAGCCACGGCATGGCGCACAGCGGGCCGGTCGCGTCGCGTCTTGGGTTGACCGGGATTCCGGTGATTGCCGAAACGATTGCGCTGAACACGATTTTTGAACTGGTGCGGCACACCGGCGCGCGCGTCCATCTGTGCCGGATGTCGTCTGCTGCCGGACTGGAACTGGTGCGGCGGGCGAAAAAGGAAGGCTTGCCGATCACCTGTGACGTTGGTGCGCACCAGATCCACCTGACCGATACCGACATCGGCTTTTTTGATGCGAATGCGCGTATCCTGCCGCCGCTCCGTTCCGAGAGCGACCGCAGCGCGATCGGCAAGGGGCTGCTGGACGGTACGATCGATGCGATCTGTTCCGACCATACGCCGGTCGATGATGATGAAAAATTGCTGCCGTTTGGCGAAGCGACTCCAGGCGCGACCGGGCTGGAGCTGTTGCTGCCGCTGGCGCTGAGATGGGCGGATGAATACGTCAAGCCAGCGTCGCAGCGCTTGTCGCGGGCGATTGAGCGGATCACTTCCGACCCGGCCCGGGTGGCGGGGTTGGCTTGCGGGCAACTGGCGGTCGGTAGTGTGGCGGATTTGTGCCTGTTTGATCCGATGGCGCGCTGGACGGTTGAAGCGGCCGCGCTTGCCAGCCAGGGCAAGCACACGCCTTTTCTGGGCCACGAAATGACCGGTCGCGTGCAGGCTACCATCGTTGCGGGCCGACCGGCGTTCGAGCGGAACACGAAATAGCCGGGAGTATCCTGGATAACATAGCGATTGGGCCGCGTATTCTCTGGTTATATATAAATACTGCCGATAGTATGCTTTCAGTTAAAAAGGGGCTTGGGCAATGCTGATCCTCCGCTTGTTGCGCTTGGTGACGCATGTGCTGGCCGGCTTGTGGATTTGCGCGGTCAGGTTCCCGAAGTTTGACGTCGCCGAACGCGACTTGAGAATCCGACGCTGGTCGCAGCGTCTGCTTGAACTGTGCCAGGTGCAAGTCAGAGTGCAAGGCGAACTGTTGCCGCGCGCACTGGTGGTCGCCAACCATGTGTCCTGGCTCGACATCTACGTAATCAATGCGCAACATCCACGGCGTTTCGTCGCGAAAGCCAGTATCCGCAACTGGCCGGCGATTGGCTGGTTGAGCGAAAAGACCGGCACCGTCTTTTTGCAGCGCGGCAATCCGCGCGATCTGCGGCGCATCTTTGAGGATCTCGTTGAACAAATGCAAGCGGGCGAACGCTTCGCATTCTTTCCCGAGGGAACGACCAGCCCGCAGGGAACGCTGCTGCCATTCCATCCGAACCTGTTCGAAGCGGCGATCGATGCCGGCATGCCGGTGCAGCCATATGCGTTGCGCTATCTCGACGCCAACGGCCAACCGCACCCGACGATAGGGTTTGCCGGAGATATCAGCTTGATGGAAAGCGTTGTGGCAATTGCCGGTGGCAGCGAAATCATCGTCGAACTGCAGATATTACCGCCGGTGCCGACTCAGGGTGCAAGCCGGCGCGAACTGGCCGTCGATGCGCGCCAGAGGATTGCTAACGCGTTGGGCCTGGAGGCTGATATTGCGGACAATCGACCTGCAACACGGCTCGATCCTCAAGCCGCACTGCGGTAAGTTGGCCACCCCAGACGCAACCGGTATCGAGCGCAATCAGGTTAGGGCGCAGCACCAGTCCCAGCGTCGACCAGTGTCCAAATACGACCGTCACATCCTGTGTCAGACGGTTGGGGGCGTCGAACCATGGAATGTAGCCCGTCGGCGCTTGTTCGATGTCGCCCGCTTCTGAAAATTCCATCTCGCCGTTCGGCGTGCAAAAGCGGAGACGCGTCAACGCGTTGACAATGCAGCGCAACCGGTCAGTGCCAGTTAACGTATCCTCCCATTTTGCCGGCAGGTTGCCGTACATCTCGCGCAGAAAATCGACCCAATTCGGTCCTTGCAATACGGTTTCGACTTCACGCGCCCGTTCGAGAGTTTGCTGTGCGCTCCATTGCGGTAGCACGCCGGCGTGAATGAACAAATGCCGTTCGGCCATCCGGGCCAGTGGCTGGTGACGCAGCCAGTCGAGCAATTTGTCGCGATCCGGCGCCTGCAAAATTTCATTCAGCGAATCGTCTTTGCGGATGCGGCGGATGCCGTGTGCTGCCGCCAGCAAATGCAGATCGTGGTTGCCCAGCACGACCTGTGCCGAATCGCCTAGCGCGCGTACATGGCGTAGCGTCTGCAATGAACTGGGGCCGCGATTGACCAAGTCCCCGACGAAAATCCAGCGCGGGTCAGTGGAATTTGAACGAGCTTTC
>JAYFNP010000048.1:0-5458 GCA_034933385.1 Burkholderiaceae bacterium
GATGTTTTTTGAGCATACCCCATAGAATTCAGCCATTTAGCGTGCAGTGTATCCCACCTGCGCCCGCCAGCGATTATTGCGGCCTTAGCGTCAAATGATAAAGGCTAGCCAGTAGCGATGGAAAATGTTTTGCACAGCCCCATGCCGCGACTGGCCATGCCTATTCCGCCAGATGTCGTCTTGCTATCGCCGTGCAGAATGCCATGCGCTACACTTACTAGGCATCCCCATCCATACAAGCGGTTTTCACTAGCGTCAGCAACACCTGCACAGACAAACAAGAGCCCTATACAGCCCACCATGAATTCGTCTCCTGATTTCCTCGTTCATCAAGCCATCGAATACTTTCAGCAAGGGCATGTCGACCGCGCAGAAAGATCGTTGCAGCAGGCGCTGCTGACCGAACCGCACAACTTCGATGCGCTGCATATCATGGGGGTCGTTTGTGTCGTCCAAAACAGGCACTCCGAAGCAGCGGGATTCTTTAGGAAAGCCATCGCCATCAATCCGGACAGCGGCCTGGCTCATTACAACCTGGCGGCGTCCCTTTCGGCGGCGGACGATGACCACGCCTCGCTGCCTCATCACGAACATGCGGTTCGACTGACGCCAGACAACGCCGACGCCTGGGTGAATTATGGGAAAAGTCTGGCCAATTTGAAACGGCACGACGAAGCGCTGGACTGCTATCGAAAAGCGATCAGAATCGATCCGCACCATGTGCAGGCGCTGGGCAATCAGGGCGCTCTGCTCGCCGGACTTGGCCGCTACGAAGAAGCGCTGACCTGCTTTGAAAAAGCCCGGGGCCTCGCTCCAAATCATCCGGCAACTTGGCTGAACATGGCCAATACGCTGCGCAACCTCAAACGGCCTGAAGAAGCTTTGCGATACTACGATCGCGCCATTCAGCTCGATCCGGAACACGCCGATTCATGGTGCAACAAAGGCAACGCACTATGCGATCTGAAACGCCACGATGCAGCATTGTCCCACTACGATCATGCTATCCGGCTGGCACCCGACAATGCCGACATCTGGTACAACAAAGCTTATGCGCTCGCCAGCGTCAAACGTCATGATGAAGCGCTCGAACATTACGATCATGCCGTCCGGCTAGCACCAGACAATGTCGATGCGTGGTACAAAATGGGTGTCACCCTGAATGAACTCAAGCGCTACCGCGATGCGCTTGGCTGTTATGATCAGGCGCTCCGCCTCGAACCCGACCGCGATTTGCTCTTCGGCGACCGCCTAAGCGCAAAAATGTCGATTTGCGACTGGTGTGATGCAGAAACAGAGTTTGCCGAACTGGCCAACAGAATAGCCAGCGGCAAAAACCCGTCCACACCGTTCACTGTGCTAGGCACCCTGGATTCCCCTTCGCTGCAAAGGAAAACGGCTGAACGTTATGCTGCCTATTTCCCGGCCGATCCCTCACTGGGACCGATAATCAAACATCCGCTTCGCGACAAAATCCGCATCGGCTATTTTTCGCACGACTTCCGCGATCACGCCACGGCTTTTCTAACGGCAGAATTGTTCGAGCAGCACGACCGGAACAAGTTTGAAGTCATCGCCCTATCTTTCGGCCCGGACAAAACCGACCGGATGCGCGCTAGACTGTTGACGGCCTTCGACAAATTTATCGACATCCGCGACAAAAGCGATCAGCAAGCAGCGCACATTGCCAGAGAGCTTGGCATCGATATCGCCGTCGATTTACAGGGATACCAGACCCAGCACCGTCCGGGAATTTTTGCCCACCGCGCAGCACCGATTCAGGTGAACTATCTGGCCTTTCCAGGCACGATGGGCGCGAATTATATCGATTACCTCGTTGCCGACAAGACGTTGATTCCCGCTGAAAGCCGACAGCACTATGCTGAAAAGATCGCGTTCCTGCCAAACGCATACCAACCGAACGATCGGCAACGGACGATATCCAACCGGAAATTCTCCCGCGAAGAACTAGGCCTGCCACAAACGGGATTTGTATTTTGCTGCTTTAACACCAATTACAAAATTACGCCGCGCACTTTCGATGGCTGGATGAACATCCTCAAGGCCGTCGACGACAGCGTACTCTGGCTGTTCGAGGGTGGCGAGACAATTGCACAAAATTTAAAGATGGAAGCGACCCTCCGCGGCGTCTCTGCCGACCGGCTCATTTTCGCCAGCTACATGAACCTGCCGGATCATCTTGCGCGCCATCGACTCGCCGATCTGTTCCTCGACACGTTGCCATACGGTGCTCACACCACGGCCAGCGACGCGTTGTGGGCCGGCCTGCCGATATTAACCTGCACCGGCGAATCATTCGCCAGCAGGGTGTCCGCCAGCTTGCTCAACGCCATTCACCTGCCAGAACTCATCACGCAATCGCAGGAAGACTACGAACGTCTGGCGATCGACCTCGCCATGCATCCGGCTAAACTTGCGGAGATAAAACGGAAACTGGCCGTGAACCGCCTGACGACGCCACTATTCGATACATCGCTCTATGCAAGACATCTGGAAGCGGCCTATACAACGATGTTCGAACGTTACCAGGCAGATTTACCGCCGGATGACATTGATGCAGGATGACGGCCAGCCAATCGGGGCCGTCTCATATTGACCTGCATGATTCACGCCACGAAAGTGTCCCGTGTCAGCAGGAAACGAAGCCGGGATTAATGTTGTTGTGTAGCGCCGCTAATGCTCTGTATCTGCGAAACACGATAAGACATCGCCGCCCATTAAAGCAAATTTATCCACTTGTGCAACCGTCGAATTTCCCGAAACCCGTTCCCACCATAGTTGGTTCTGATGTTCTTAAACAGACTCGTTGCCTATGAAGCGATAGGTTCCTTGAAATTCTTGGACGATATTCCCATACGCTGCATGCGCGAAAGCAGCGTGGTTCGCTTCAAGCCAAGGCGTGCCGCCGCTCCCCGAGGTCCGGCGATGATACCGTTGGTTTCGTTTAGAACGCGGATAATGGATTCACGATCGACTTCCGGCAAGTCCTGCGCCCGCGGTTGATGAGGTTGCGATGCAGGCGATGCCATGGACAATGGGGCGCTTGACAGCGGCCCACTCGACTGAGCGGGGTGATATTGTATTTCGCTGAGAGGAAGATTCAGCACACTACCGTGAGTCAAGATGACAGCACGTTCAATGACGTTTTCCAGTTCGCGCACATTGCCTGGCCATGGTATCTGGATAAGGCGCGCGATGGTTTCCGATGGAATGCTGTCGATATTCCGATTCATGCGCTGCGCATATTTTTGCGTGAAGAACCTCACCAGCAACGGGATGTCTTCAGCGCGTTCGCGCAACGGCGGTATGACGATAGGAAAAACGTTGAGCCTGTAGTACAGATCGCTACGAAATTGCCGATCAGCCACCATCTGTCCCAAATCGCAATTGGTGGCGGCAATCACACGCACGTCGACAGGGATCACTTTGGAGCCTCCAAGCCGCTCAATCTCGCACTCCTGCAATACGCGCAACAGCTTAGGCTGCAATTCGAGAGGAAGATCACCCACTTCATCGAGGAACAATGTGCTCTTGTTGGCCAGTTCAAAACGCCCCAACCGCTGCGCGTGGGCGCCGGTAAAAGCCCCTTTCTCGTGACCGAACAGATCGCTTTCGAGCAAACCCGAGGGCACGGCCGCGCAATTCATCTTTACCATGGTTTTTGCGCTACGTTTGCTTAACCTGTGAATGGCTCGTGCGATCAGTTCCTTGCCCGTTCCCGTTTCGCCCAGTATAAGCACGGTCGCATCGCTTAAGGCGACCATTTCGACCTGCCGCAACACTTCCTGCATGGCAAGGCTGGTGCCGATAATTTCGTCGAAGCCCGAGTAATTGCGTATCTCTTCGGACAGGTAGCGATTTTCGCTTGCCAACTTGTCCTTGAGCGTTGAAATTTCCTCATAAGCAAGAGCATTGTCGAGAACAATCGCAAGGCGCGCCGCAATTTGATCGAGTAACGCCAGTTTATCGGGCGTGAAGATGAAAGGCCTGTAATGCCCAAGTTTGAGCGCACCTCGTGCCTTGTCACCGGAAATTAATGGCAAAGCAAGAATCATCTGAAACCCCTGCTCTGCCAAAAGCGCAACTTGGCTATATCGACCTGACAGCATTTCAATTTGCTGACGGTCAAGCAGTACCTTTTCCTGGCTCAACATCACCTCACCTGACAGTGACGCATATATGGACATTTTTACCGAATTACGTATGCGGCTGCCATTGCCCTGATAATGGACAGAGTGCGTATACAATCTGTGCGTAGTCAGATCGCAGGTATCAAGGCTGACGTAGTCGAAGCCGAAATAGTTGTGAATGGAATCGGCAACCTCATCCACCAAATCATTCATGTTCAGTTTGGACAGCGCTGCATTAGTAATTTCTACCAACACACGATAGTGTTCGCGCTCCATGCGCGTCTGTTCTTCTTTGTCTTGCAATGATGTACGTTCAAGGATATTTTGTACAGATGTGGCAACAACTGCAGCAAGCTGGCGCATCGCCAGCAACTCGTCTTCGTCGAACTTATCATTGTGCAACTTGATAAACTCAATTCCCCCCAGGAACTGGCGATCCGTCTCAAGCGGTAGCAGGCAGTATGCCTCCACCCCGTTGTATGGTGGCAAATCCGCGGTCTTCGGATAATCACGCCGGAAGCTGGCACCATCACAGAGCAGCATCCTCTGCATGCTGGAAATCAGTGCCGCTGACATGTCGGAAAATTGCACGGCTTCGAGGCTAGCGATATCGTTATTCGAACGTAACAGATAATGCAAACGAGATTGCTGTGTTTGCGGGTCGAACAAAATAAGGTTGACCCGATTGAAACCAACAACAGGTCCGGCGCTGTTTTCAAGTAATCGAAGAACGTCTGCTATTTCACGTTGAGAAAGCAACGCCTGAGACAAGGAAGGCTGTTGCCCTTCCCAGGCGGGAGCGGCACTAGTCACTCTTGTATTAGAAGTATCTGGGTTCATCATCCGTTTGTACGCACCGAATCCAACCACCCGACGGCACTGGCTTTGTGAGCCAATTGTCTCGAAATGACACCTTGCATAGGTATTTTATATTCACAAAAACGCGTATTTTAGAGCAGAAATACAAAAGGGGTTGGCAAACATTTATTGCGTAGGTAGCAAATATCCGCTCTCCCTGCCCGACAGCACTGTTGGTAACAGGTAATTCGTGTTCGGCAATTTCCTCAATTGTTTGCCATAATTGCAACATTGTGCGTACAAAAAAGCCACGCATAGCGTGGCTTTGCATGAGCTTGCCTACAAATGCTTCACATAGGGAATGCTAACTCATAAGAATGAGAGACACCCTCAGGCACTTCGTCTTCCTTCAGGCGATAAACCAGCACAGGAACATGCGCCGTGGCAAGTACCTTGTTAGACACGCTGCCCGTCAAAACGTGATCCCACCCAGCGCATCCGTGCGACCC
>JAYFNP010000049.1:0-5210 GCA_034933385.1 Burkholderiaceae bacterium
CTTTCACCATGATGTCGCCAGCGGCGCGAACATTATCAGCCGCCTGTTGAGGGCGGCTGGTTACGCCTGTGCCGTTTACCGCAGCGAGCAAGCACTATTCGACGGTTTGAGCGCTGGATCATGCGATTTGCTGATTGTGGAGGTACCGGACGGACAGTTCGATACGATTGCGTTGCTGCGCGCGGTGAAGGCGGCTGCGGGTGGCGTTTTGCCGGTATTGCTGCTGGTGCAATCGGATCAGGTCGAGGCGACGGTCACGTTTCTGACGGCAGGTGCCGACGACTATTTGGTGCGGCCAGTGCGCGAGGCGGATTTGCTGGCGCGGGTGCAGGTGTTGTTGCGGTGCGCGTGGCCGGAACGCGTGGCATCCGGTCAACTGCGTCAGGGAGCTTTTCTGCTCGATCCTCACACGGGACAGGCGACCGTTAATGGCATGCCGGTTGCGTTGACGCGCAAGGAATTTGCGCTGGCGCTGCTGCTGTTCGCTCATGTCGGGCAACCGCTGTCGCGCGCCACCATTCTTGATGCCGTTTGGCAGGGCGATCGGGACGCGACGTTTCGCAGCATCGATACGCATGTGTCGCGTGTGCGCACGAAACTTGGTTTGCGGCCGGCTAACGGTTTCCGCCTGGCTCCGGTATATGGTTACGGTTATTTGCTGGAACGGGTTTCGGGCTGACTGGCAGCGCGCTTGTCGATATAATGCCGGTGAAATGACCATACTTCACGGAATCAAAGCCATTGTTGCTGGCCTCGGCCAATTTTATGCATCCGACTCGCTGCGCGTGGTGCAGGGTGACGGGCGGACGCGGTTGGCCGAACTGTTGCCGCCGTTGTTTGGCACGCGTCGCTAGCAACGCTGCTTCATTATTCCGCTTACCGGCGCAACAAACATACGGCGCCGTTTCCCTCCGATTGATTGCAGGACACCCCTTATGAAACCCTCGATGCTGGCCAAGCTCGATCAACTGGCAGATCGCCTGGATGAAGTGAACGAATTGCTGATGCAGGAAGGCGTCGCATCCGATCGCGATCAGTACCTGAAGCTGACGCGCGAACATGCGGAACTCGCGCCGCTGGTTGCGCTGTATGGCGATTACCGCCAGGCAGATGGTGACCTGCAAGCGGCGCAGGATCTGTTGTCTGACCCGGAAATGAAGGAACTGGCGCAGGATGAAATCATGGCTGCGAAAGAGCGGATGGAAAGCTGCGCAGCTGAACTGCAAAAGATGTTGCTGCCGAAAGACCCGAACGATGAAAAGAACATCTTCCTCGAAATTCGCGCGGGTACCGGCGGTGACGAATCGGCGCTGTTTGCCGGCGACCTGCTGCGGATGTACACCCGCTACGCCGAGCGCAACCGCTGGCAAGTCGAAATGATTTCCGAATCCCCGTCCGACCTCGGTGGTTACAAGGAAGTGATTGTGCGCCTTGCCGGTCTGGGCGCGTATTCGAAGCTGAAATTTGAATCCGGCGGTCATCGGGTGCAGCGCGTGCCGGCAACCGAAGCGCAGGGACGCATTCACACTTCCGCCTGCACGGTGGCGGTGATGCCGGAAGCGGACGAGGTCGATGAAGTCGATATCAATCCGGCAGAAATCCGCATCGATACCTTCCGTGCGTCCGGTGCCGGCGGTCAGCACATCAACAAGACCGATTCGGCGGTGCGCATCACCCACTTGCCGACCGGCATCGTGGTCGAATGTCAGGACGATCGCAGCCAGCACAAGAACAAGGCGCGGGCGATGTCGGTGCTGGCGGCGCGCATCAAGGATGTACAGATGCGCGAACAGCAGGCGAAAGAAGCCGCGACGCGCAAAAGCCTGATCGGTTCCGGCGATCGCAGCGAACGCATCCGCACCTATAATTTCCCGCAAGGACGAATGACCGACCACCGCATCAATTTGACGTTGTACAAGCTGGATTTCATCATGGATGGTGATCTCGATGAATTGACCACGGCGCTGGCTGCCGAGCGTCAGGCGGAACTGCTGGCGGAACTTGGCGAAGGCGGGTAAGCTGGCATCTGTCTGGTGCGCAAAAGACGCCTGAAATATCGTGATTTATTGGGAGTATCAGTTGAAAACCTATTGTTTGGCCGCGTATTCCCTGGCTCGCAAATAATACACCATGGAGTATATTTTAGCTTACATGAGGGGTGGAATTCGCCCGCGCCACCTGCTGACGCTGCTGGCGGCGATGTGTGTCGGCTTCGTCGGTTTCGCGCTGGTGCTGCAGCATTTTTTTAACATCGCGCCCTGTCCGCTGTGCGTGCTGCAACGTTACGCGTTCCTGGCGATTGCGCTGTTCTGTCTCATCGGCGCGCGCTTCGGCGATCGCAGGATTGCGACCGGGCTGGCGCTGCTGTCCGCGTTGTCCGGGGTCGGGCTGGCATTGTGGCAGTTGTTGACAACGTCTACGCCAGGTGTTTCCTGTGGGCTGGATCCTATGGAAACCGTGGTCAACCGGTTGTTCACGGCCGAATGGCTGCCGTTTCTGTTCAAAGCGGATGGAATGTGCGGCGATGACAATGGCGTGATTCTCTGGCTGACCACCCCGCAATGGGCCTTGTTCTGGTTCGTGGTGCTGTCGCTGGTGCTGGTGTGGCTGGCATTGCGTGGTGAAGGGCAACGTGGCGCGGCCTGACATCTTGGCTGGGGCAAGTCTCGGCGAACTGCAGCGCCTGAAATTGCTCGATCCGCTGGAAACCCGCGTCTTGCTTTCGTTTGCGCTTGGCTTGTCGCGCGTGCAACTGATTACCCAATCCGATCATGTGATTACCGAAGATGAAGCGTTATGTTTGCGGCAACTATTTGCGCGGCGCCTTGCAGGCGAACCGATTGCTTACATTACCGGTGAGCGCGAATTCTATGGGTTGACGTTCAAGGTCACGCCGGATGTGCTGATCCCACGTCCGGAAACGGAATTGCTGGTTGAACTGGCGCTTGAACGCTTGCCGCAACGCGGCCGAGTGCTCGATCTGGGCACGGGTTCCGGTGCGATTGCGTTGGCCATTGCCCATGCCCGTCCGGATGCGTGGGTCACGGCGGTCGATGCCAGCGCCGCTGCGCTCGCTGTGGCGCGCATCAATGCGGCACGTTTGCTGGCGGGAAATGCTGCACGGGTCGATTTTTGGCAGAGCGATTGGTACGCTGCTTTGCCGGTAGGAGCGAAGTTCGATCTGATCGTGGCGAACCCACCGTATATTCATCATGATGATGCTCATTTGCAACAGGGCGATTTGCGTTTCGAGCCGGCCGATGCACTGACCGATCATCAGGATGGTTTGTCGGCTCTGCGCAACATTGTCGCTGACGCTCCGGCGCGGCTGACTCCGGCAGGGTGGTTGCTGATGGAACATGGTTTCGATCAGGCGGCTGCCGTGTGCGGGTTACTGGCCGCACAGTCATTTTCACGGGTGCAAAGCTGGCGTGATTTGGCCGGGCTGGAGCGTGTAAGCGGTGGCATGTTGTAACGACAACGCGCAATGCGACAAACGAGTTGATTCCTGTTGTGCGACACGTTAACCTATGACTTTAAGGACGATAGTGTTGCACGCGCGCAATAAAGTATTTCAGGAAACGATGTGAACACGCTTTTTTTCAGGAAATGGTCGCTGTTCTTGCTGGCAGCTCTGTTTTCGGTTGCCGTGCAGGCTAGGGGGTTGGTTGGGGATATCCCGGCCGCCCAGTTGCCGCCGGAAGCACGGCAGACGCTGGTGCTGATCAAGAGCGGCGGGCCGTTTCCCTATGCCAAAGATGGCGCGGTTTTCGGCAATTACGAAGGGGCGGTGCCGAAAAGGAAACGCGGGTACTATCACGAATACACTGTGAAGACAGCGCGCGCGCGCGATCGCGGCGCACGGCGGATCATCGCAGGCGGACAGTCGCAGATATCTGGTGAATACTATTACACAGCCGATCATTATGAAACGTTCAGGCTTATACGAGAATAGCGAAACTCAGCAAATGTTAATGACAACTGTGCAAATACAGGGAGAAAACTTGTTACCGGAGGAAAGCCTGTTTTCCAATGTGTCGCCCAATGTGGTGCAGTCGATTCGCGCGTTTCGCGTGGTGGATTTGCAGGCGGAAGCGGCGCGGCTTGGGCAGCATTTCCTGTATGCGCATTGTGCCGGGACGAACACCAAGCAGCAGGTGCTGACGCGAATTGCCGAATCGTTTCATTTCCCGAAATATTTTGGCAAGAATTTCGATGCGTTGTCCGATTGCCTGACCGATCTGACCCACAAGGCTGGTGCACAACCGGGTTTCGTGGTGGTGCTGGAGCAATTGCCGGAAACGCAAAAGTTCGACAAGGAAGCGCGGGAAAAATTGTTGGACGTATTCCGCGATGCAGCCGATTTCTGGGCAGACAAGAAGGTCCAGTTCCGGGTGTTTTATTCATTTGAATGACAGGAACTGGCGGCGTGCTTTGACAGGCCGACCATCTGGTCGGCTTTTTGTTTTTAATCTGTAGCGAGGGAAACTTGAAAAATATCGTCATCCTGATTTCGGGACGCGGCAGCAACATGGAAGCGATTATCCGTGCTGCACAAAACGAACAATGGCCGGCCAGGGTTGCTGCCGTGATCAGCAATCGCGCTGATGCGGCTGGACTGGCGATAGCGGCATCGTACGGCGTTCAAACGGCAGTCGTGCCGAGCAAGGAGTACCCGACACGCGCAGCGTTCGACGAAGCGCTGCAGGCGGAAATCGACAAATATTCGCCTGATCTGCTGGTGCTCGCCGGTTTCATGCGCGTGCTGACCGAACCGTTCGTGACCCATTATCTGGGCAGGATGATGAACATCCACCCGTCGCTGTTGCCCAGCTTTCGCGGGCTGTACACCCACCGTCAGGCACTGGAAGCGGGCGTGAAGGTACATGGCGCGACTGTGCATTTCGTCGATCTCGAACTGGATCATGGTCCGATCATTGTTCAGGCGACGGTGCCGGTTTTGCCGCATGATACCGAGGAGATACTGGCTGAACGCGTGCTTGAACAGGAGCATGTCATTTATCCGAAGGCGGTGCGCCTGTTCGTCGAAGGCCGTCTCACGATCGAACATGGTACTGTGCTGGTTCAGGAATGAACTCGCTGCGCGTGTCATTCAACCATCATTAAGGAATTTGCATGAGATTGCCCCCCTGGATTGTCGCCACCGTTGAAGAAGTGCTGCGTGAAGTGTTGCAGCTGACGGCACCGGC
>JAYFNP010000050.1:0-2209 GCA_034933385.1 Burkholderiaceae bacterium
GCGGCGAGAACCGAATGATCCATATCTTCAACCATCGTGAAGCTACCCTCAACAAAGCCAAAGCTCGAGGTAAACCAGATCAGCACGCTGGCGGCCAAGATAACGGTACCGGCACGTTTAATAAAGGACCAGCCGCGTTCACCAGTACTGCGCAACACGTTGGTTGCAGAAGGAACATGATAAGAAGGCAGCTCCATAACAAAGGGAGCGGTTTCGCCTGCGAAGGCCTTTGTTTTTTTGAGAATGATACCCGAAACGATAACGGCAGCTACGCCGATGAAGTAGGCGGAGGGCGCAACCCACCACGCACCGCCAAACAGTGCGCCGGCAATAAGGCCGACAATTGGCATCTTGGCGCCACAGGGGATAAACGAGGTGGTCATAATGGTCATGCGGCGGTCACGTTCATTTTCAATGGTACGGCTTGCCATAATGCCGGGCACCGAGCAGCCTGAACCGATGAGCATTGGAATAAAGGATTTGCCGGAGAGACCGAATCTGCGGAAAATTCTGTCCATAATGAACGCGACGCGGGCCATGTAGCCGACATCTTCAAGGATGGAGAGCAACAGGAACAGCACGAGCATCTGTGGCACAAAACCGATTACCGCGCCTACACCGCCGACGATGCCATCGACTACAAGACCGGTGAGCCAGTCGGCAACGCCGATGCCGGCCATCCACCCACCTAGTGGGCCTTGAATCCACTCGGCAACCAGTGTGTCATTTGTCCAGTCGGTCAAAATACCGCCGATAGTCGTAATTGAAATGAAGTATACAACAAACATAATCGCGGCAAAGATAGGCAGCGCCAGAATACGGTTGGTTACGATCTGGTCAATGCGATCTGAGCCGGTGAACTTCGAATGATTTTTCTTTTTAACGCTTATTGATACCACCTTGGAGATGTAAGCATAACGCTGATTGATGATAATGCTTTCAGCGTCGTCGTCCATTTCATTTTCACAGGCGACAATATGTTCTTCAACGTGGGAAAGCAGATCGGCGTCAAGCTTGAGCTCCTCAATCACCTTGATGTCGCGCTCGAACAGCTTGATAGCATACCAGCGCAAGTTGCGTTCCGGAACCTTGCCTTCAAGTGATTCTTCGATATGCGCAATTGCGTGCTCTACGCTGCCGTTAAATACAGAAGGCATATCGACGGAGGTTTTGCTCCTTGCCAGCTCGGCTGCCCTTTTAGCGACCTGATCAGAACCGACACCCTTAAGCGCTGAAGTTTCAATGACTTCACAGCCCAACGCTTCGCTTAGTTTGGCCAAGTCTATGATGTCGCCGTTTTTACGTACGATGTCGATCATGTTCACTGCGATAATGGTGGGGATGCCAAGCTCGGTGAGCTGGGTGGTCAGATAAAGGTTTCGTTCAATGTTGGTACCGTCTACAATGTTGATGATGGCGTCTGGCTTTTCGTTGACCAGATAGCCACGTGCTACAACCTCTTCAAGCGTATAGGGAGACAGCGAATAAATACCAGGCAGATCCTGAATGATGATGTCTTTAAACCCCTTGAGTTTGCCCTCTTTTTTCTCAACGGTAACGCCTGGCCAGTTGCCTACGTACTGAGCAGAGCCGGTCAGATCGTTGAACATTGTGGTTTTACCACAGTTCGGATTACCGGCAAGCGCTATTTTTATATCCATATATACTCCTCCTTGTGATCGGGGTTAGAAGTTGCTAACCCAATGGCGAAAATATGCTATTCAACCTCAACCATTTCTGCGTCGCTCTTACGAACGCTCAGCTCATAGCCGCGCACCGTTACCTCAATGGGATCGCCCAGAGGCGCGACCTTGCGCACGTAGATTTGAGCGCCCTTGGTCACACCCATATCCATAATGCGGCGCTTCACAGCGCCCTCTCCGTGCAGCTTAACCACGGTAACCGTCTGGCCTATGCCGACTTCCTTCAATGTTTTCATGGATTGTCAACTCCCTATATAATAATTCTATTAACCATGCCTTTATCCAACGCTATGCGGCTGTCTTTAATCGACAATATCATATTTCCGCCAATTTCAGATACGACTGTTACGCGTTCCCCTACCACAAAGCCCAGTTCGGCTAAGTGCTGGCGCACCTCGTCTTTTCCTGTAATTTTGCAGATATAATTCACTTCTCCGGGTTTGGCCATTGTAAGAGGCATCATAATTCTTCTCCATTCCATTGGACATAATCTTTAACCATATTGT
>JAYFNP010000051.1:0-2609 GCA_034933385.1 Burkholderiaceae bacterium
CATTTCTGAATCCATTAACCTGAATGTGAATACAACAAATGCCGACTCCATACTCCAGCACAGGCATATTTGCAAATTTTGCATATATTTTTAGGCTAGGGTCTGTATAGTCACTTTCCCGAATTGGAAGTCGGCCAGTAATAACGTGTGCGGCAGTAAAGACTAAGCCATTTGAGCTGAATACAAACCCGGTTCCTTCACTAATCAATTCTTCATCGAGAAAGACTGTTATATAACAACACGCTTTCGATATTTGCTCGTACAGTGTATTAAGCATCTTCGACCTAACAATTCCCCCACTCCGCACTTAACATCTCCGCCTGCTGCAACACCAGCTGCACCGCTTCATCCTGCTTCGTCGGCGGGTATTTGTATTTGCGCAGGATGCGGCGCACCATGATGCGCAGTTTGGCACGCACGCTGTCGCGCACTGACCAGTCCACGCTGGTGTTCTGGCGCAGGTTTTCGGCCAGTTCATGGGCAATTTTCTTCAGCGTTTCGTCGCCCAGTTCGCGCACTGAAGTTTCATCATTGGCCAGTGCGTCATAGAACGCCAGTTCATCGGCATTCAGGCCGAGCTGTTCGCCACGTTCGGCTGCTTCCTTGAACTTCTTGGCCATTGCGATCAGTTCTTCCATCACCTGCGCGGTTTCAATCGAGCGGTTCTGGTAGCGGTTGATCACGTTGGTCAGCAATTCCGAGAACTTCTTTTGCTGAATCAGATTGCTGCTAAAGCGGCTCTTGATCTCGCCTTCGAGCAAGCGTTCGAGCAGTTCGATCGCCAGATTGCGTTCCGGCAGTGCTTTGACTTCACTGAGGAAGTCGTCATCCAGAATGCCGATGTTCGGTTTTTCCAGGCCGACCGCGTCGAAGATATCAACCACTTGTTCGGATACCACGGCAGAATTGATGATTTGCCGAATCGCGAGTTCGCGTTCTTCGTCGGTTTTCTTTTTCTGGCTGATATCGCGTTTGGTCAGCAATACTTTGATCGCGCGGAAGAAACCGACTTCCTTGCTGACCGCCTTGGCTTCGTCCAGGGTGCTGCACAGCGAATAGGCTTTATCCATCGCCAGCGCCGTATCGGCAAAGCGTTTCTTGCCATCTTTGATACCGAGCACGAAGTTGGCGGCTTGCGCCAGCAGCTTGTGATTGACGTTCAGATAGTCACTGTAATCAAAGCCATGCAGGATCGAACGCAGGATGTCGAGTTTTTCTTCGAGAATCGCATAGGCTTCGTGGGCATCAACGGTGGGTTTGCCGCGGCCATTGCTGGCGGTGTATTCCTTGAGTGCCTGGCGCAGATCGTTGGCGATGCCGATGTAATCGACCACCAGCCCGCCTTGCTTGTCCTGGAACACGCGATTGACGCGGGCAATCGCCTGCATCAGGTTGTGGCCTTTCATCGGTTTGTCGACATACAGCGTATGCAGGCAAGGGGCATCGAAGCCGGTCAGCCACATGTCGCGCACGATGACGATGCGCAGTGGGTCGTCCGGGTCCTTGAAGCGTTTCTCCAGGCGTTTTTTAACCTGTTTTGGGTAAATATGCGGCTGGAGGAAGGCTTTGTCGCTGGCCGAGCCGGTCATGATGATCTTGATCGCCCCTTTCTCTGGATCTGGATCATGCCAATCCGGGCGCAGGGCAATAATCGCGTCATACATGTGCACGCAAATCTCGCGGCTCATCGCGACCATCATCGCTTTGCCGGGTTGCGCCTGGCAGCGGTTCTCAAAGTGCGCGACCAGATCGGCGGCTACTTGCTGGATGCGCGGTTCGGCACCGACCACCTTTTCCAGCGCGGCCCAGCGGCTCTTCAGCCTGGCTTGTTCGTTTTCTTCTTCGTCTTCGGCCAGTTCTTCGATCTGGTCATCGACTTGTGGCACCTGGTCTTGGTTCAGCGCCAGCTTGGCCAGGCGGGATTCATAATAGATGGCGACCGTTGCTCCGTCTTCCTTCGCCTGCTGCATGTCATACACATGGATGTAATCGCCGAACACGGCGCGGGTATCACGGTCTTCGCTGGTGACTGGGGTGCCGGTGAAGGCGACGAAGGTGGCATTCGGCAGGGCTTCGCGCAAATGCTGCGCATAGCCAGCCTGATAGCGTTCTTGGCCAGTTTTGCCCTTGATGGTGGCGGCAAAGCCATACTGAGTGCGATGCGCTTCATCGGCGATGACGACAATGTTGTGTCGATCGGAGAGCACCGGGAAGGTGTCTTCATCTTCGCCCGGCAAGAATTTCTGGATGGTGGCAAACACAATGCCACCGGAGGGGCGGTTGCCGAGCAGGGTGCGCAACTGGCCGCGCGTTTCCGCTTGCACCGGCTGTTCGCGTAGCAAGTCTTGCGATAGCGAGAACACGCCAAACAGTTGGCCGTCGAGGTCATTGCGGTCGGTGATCACGACAATGGTCGGGTTTTCCATCGTTGCTTCGCGCATCACCCGTGCGGCGAAGCAGGTCATGGTGATGCTTTTGCCCGAGCCTTGCGTATGCCAGACTACGCCGCCTTTTTGGCTGCCGCCGGGGCGTGAAGCAGTCACGACATGTTCAATTGCGGCACGCACCGCATGGAACTGAGGGTAGCCGGCGATCTTTTTGACCAGTCC
>JAYFNP010000052.1:0-10169 GCA_034933385.1 Burkholderiaceae bacterium
TCGCCGGCCAACGTCAGCCAGCGAATCGATTTCTTGAAGTTAGCGGCACCTGCGCCGGCCTTGATGCGCGCGCCGTTCTCATCCATTTTCGCCAGCCACAACCCCAGCGAGAATGGCGCGAGCTCTTCGCCAGACTGAGCCGCCAGTTCCCAGAACAGTTGCACTTCATCCGGGTCGCAATCCTCGCGCGAAACCAGCACCTGTGCGCAACGCGAAAGCAGTTTGGCGTCTTCAAGACGCAGCCCCGGCGAAACCGCCTTGGACGGTTCTGCGGCTACCGTACGGATTTGGCGACGGGCAACTTCCCGAGCGAGCGGCAACGCCCAATGCAAAAAAGCCTCGCCGTCACCAGCATCCCACGCATGATCGGCCAATGCCTGTTGTGCCGGCGTTACCCCGCCACTGGCGGCACGCTCGGCCCATTCCAGCGCCTTGCCGTCGTTGGGCGTATTGTCGGTATGCTTGTCTGCGCTTAACTCGGCCAGCAGCCATTGCGCATCAGACAGTCCCGCCTGAGCAGCTGCTTCGAGCGCGGCAATCGCCTTGCGCCGCAAACCGGCCTCGACCATTTCGTCGCCCTGCGCCAGCGCCAGGCGCGCAAACACCAGCCCGGCCTGGGCAATTCCGGCTTCGAACGCCCGCTCATACCACTGGCAAAGCGACAGGCGCGCATCGCTTTGCGCCACGACCTCATACGAAATATGACCACCGATCAGCCGCCAGGCCTCCTCGCAGCCTTGACGCGCAGCACGATCCAGCCAATGCAATGCGGTCGGCGCACTTTGCGGCAATCCCTCGCCGCCAAACAGATAACATTTGCCCAGTGCCAATTGCGCCGCCGCCTTACCGGCGCGCGCCCCCCGGATCATCGTCAACTCTTCTCGACTTGCCATGACTTTGATCTCGACTGAAAAACACAGGCTAGACGCCCCATCAACCAACCGGTGAACCGACTCATCTCACACAATCTGATTACCAAAAAACTCAAAATATCACCGATTCAATTTGGCAGCCAGCAAAAAAATGTCTCACAACGTCTCTTTTTAACAAAAAAACAAAGCCAAACAGGTAGTCCGCCCCTGACAAAGGTAAAGCCCTTTATGACATCCGCGTTACATAAATACAACGCAACCAGCGGGTTTTCCCTCTTTCGACCTAAATACCGCGACCCAAGCAACCAATCGGACACCTTGCGCCGACAATCCCTATATCTTTCACTACATCCGAGTGTCCAGTTTGATCGACCTTTACGGATTTTTAACTGATTTACCTTTTCGAAAAGGAATACAAATGAAAAAAACTCTCATTGCTCTCGCAGTATTGGGTAGCGCTGCTGGTGTAGCGTACGCACAATCGAACGTTACCATCTATGGTATCGCCGACATCGGCTATGCCAAGGAAACCGGCTCCAAGCTGCGTATGGATGAAAACGTCAACAACCGTTTGGGCTTCATGGGTCAGGAAGATCTGGGCGGCGGCCTGAAAGCCACCTTCCAATTGGAAGAACGTTACAAACTGTTCAACGGCAAGGAAATATCCGCTGCCAACAGCCGTGGCGTGTTTGAAGGCGCGGCCAACGTCGGCTTGAAAGGCAGCTTCGGTCAAGTCCGTTTCGGCCGTTTGAACGAACTGTCCACCGAAACCCTGCGTAAATTGGACCCGTTCAATCAGTTCGGCGTTGCAGCAATGCCGGATAACGTCTTCCGCGGCAATGACACGGAAGGTCGTTTGAGCAGCACCACCCGTTACGACAGCCCGAATTTCAATGGCTTCCAGTTCGGCGCAACGTACTCCATCAAGAACCAGTCGAAATCGACCCTGGGCTACCTCGGTGGCGGCAACAACGGCGAAAGCTCTTTCTCGAACGACGGTTGGGCTTTGAACGGTACCTACACCAACGGTCCGGTATACGTAGTTGCTAACTACAACAAGGTGGTCGATTCCAATGATTCCTTCAACTGGAACATCGGCGGTGCTTATGCGTTCGGCCCGGCCAAGATCTCTCTGGCTTACGAACAAACCAAAGACAAGTTGATCACGGACACCAAGGAAAAACGCTACCTGGTTGGCCTGACCTACAACATCGGCGCAGGCATGATCAAGGCTTCGTATAACCACAGCGACAACATCGATTTCTCTGACGAATCTTCCAAGAAATGGGCTATTGGTTACACCCACAACCTGAGCAAGCGTACGTCGGTTTATGTTGATTACGCTCACACGTCGTATGACACGTCTGACAGCGTCAACGCCTACATGGTTGGTATGACCCACAAGTTCTAATCACTGCTCGTCAGTTATTTGAACAGAAAAAGGCGCACGCAAGTGCGCCTTTTTTGTCTCCCGTCAGCGCCGTTGCTACCACGCGGCCAGCCCATCGGAACAAACTTCCCGCTCCATCGCTGCAGCCGAACTGTTGCAAATTTGCCGCAATAACGTGCAAACCCCACGCCGTCATCAAACTGTAATTTCCGCTCCCTATTCTCACTGATATCAGATGTCTCTCACCCGAGAACATCTGCGCGAATAATTCGTGGTGAACCGTACGGTTCACCGCAGTTGTCGCTAAAACTTCGCCAGCAAGCAACTAAGGTGCTTGCCGATTATGAACGAGTTTACTTTCAGAGGAATACAGAATGAAAAAAAGTCTCATCGCTCTCGCCGTACTCGGCGCTGCTGCTGGTGTAGCACAGGCACAATCGAACGTTACCATCTATGGTGTGACTGATATCGGTTATGCCAAAGATACCGGTTCCAAGTTGCGCATGGATGAAAACGTCAGCAACCGTTTGGGCTTCATGGGTCAGGAAGACCTGGGCGGCGGCCTGAAAGCCATCTTCCAGCTAGAAGAACGTTACAAGCTATTCAACGGCAAGGAAAAATCCGCTGCCAACAGCCGCGGCGTGTTTGAAGGCGCGGCCAACGTCGGCTTGAAAGGCAACTTCGGTCAAGTCCGTTTCGGTCGTGTGAATGAACTATCCACCGAAACCCTGCGTAAATTGGACCCGTTCAATCAGGATGGCGTTGCGGCAATGCCGGACAACATCTTTCGCGGCAATGACCAAGAAGGCCGTTTGAGCAGCACCACCCGTTACGACAGCCCGGTTTACAACGGCTTCCAGTTCGGCGCGACTTATACCATCAAAAACCAGTCGAAATCGACTCTGGGCTACCTGCCTGCCAAAGCGGACAATGGTGAACACGCTTATTCGAACGACGGTTGGGCTTTGAACGGCACCTACACCAACGGCCCGTTGTATTTGATTGCCAACTACAACAAGGTGGTCGATTCCAATGATTCCTTCAACTGGAACATCGGCGCTGCTTATGCGTTCGGCCCGGCCAAGATCTCTCTCGGTTACGAACAAACCAAAGACAAGCTGTACACGGATGCCAAGGAAAAACGTTACCTGGTTGGCCTGACCTACAACATCGGCGCTGGCATGATCAAGGCTTCGTATAACCACAGCGACAATATCAACTTCTCTGACGAAGCTGGGAAGCAGTGGGCCGTTGGTTACACCCACAACCTGAGCAAGCGTACGTCGATCTATGTCGACTATGCTCACGTGTCGCAGGACCATGCTGACAGCGTCAACTCATACATGGTTGGCATGACCCACAAATTCTAATCACTGCTAGTCAGTTACCTGAACAGAAAAAGGCGCACACAAGTGCGCCTTTCGTTTTCCGGCGATGCCCCTTTCGCCGGGTGGAGCGATGGGCGGTCAAATTTCTATCTGGCCAAGGCGCGAGTTACATCAGCGTTGCGCAGCGAACGTTGCATAGCCGCGCGCCCGCAATTCGCACGCCGGACAATGGCCGCAACCACGCCCCCAGTCGTGCAGATGCCGTTCGCCCAGATAGCAGGTATGCGTTTCTTGCCGGATCAATTCGACCAGCCCAGCACCGCCCAAATCCTGTGCCAATTGCCAGGTCTGCGCCTTATTCAGCCACATTAGCGGTGTTTCCAACTTGAAATCGGCCGCCATCCCCAGATTCAGCGCTTGCTGCATCGCGGTAATCGCGTCATGGCGGCAATCCGGATAGCCGGAAAAATCGGTTTCGCACATGCCGCCGACCAGCACCTTCAGCCCGCGCCGGTAAGCCAGCATCGCCGCCACGGTCAAGAACAGCAGGTTGCGCCCGGGAACGAACGTGTTCGGCAAACCGTCCGTCCGCATCGCGATCTCGACATCGCTGGTTAGCGCAGTGTCGGAAATTTCACTCACCACCGGCAAGTTAATCAGATGATCCGGCCCCAGCCGGCGTTCCCACTCCGGCGACAGGGTGCGCAGCGCTGCCAGCACCGCGGGGCGAACCGTCAACTCGACGATGTGGCGTTGTCCATAATCGAAGCCGACGGTTTCAACGCGGTCGAAGCGCGACAGCGCCCAGGCCAGGCAGGTGGTGGAATCTTGTCCGCCGCTAAAAAGAACCAGCGCACCTTCTCTGGAAATGTCCATGGCTCCATCAAGAATCGAACCGTTACCCATGGTTACCTCTCAATTCGTTGCAGCACTTGCTCACTGCGCGTACCGTCCGCATCTTGGAAATTCACCCGCACTGGAAACCAGTCCAGTGACGGTGCCAGCCAGACATCGAGCTGCTGCTCGCGTGAGCCTGCCTGTTGCAGACGCACCATATGCACAGCAGGGATGTCGCCCAATGCCGTCTTCACCGTCTCTCGCCGGATCACCCGGAAAGTCCATGTCTCGGCACTCTTTCGGCCCACCACAAAGAATTTCCATTCTGAACCATTGGTGAACTTCTGCGGCGCGCCACGGGCGACTGCCACCAGCTGCAACAGGATGCTGGAACGATCTTGTTCGCCGCCCTTGATCGGATAGGTCTGCGGCGATTCGGTCAGTCGGATGACGCGGCTGTTGCGGTCGAAGCTGGCGCCATAGGGCGCTTTGCGCATTTTCTTTTCGGTAAATTCCTGCGGTGCCAGGCCGAATCCGTCGATGATGCCTTCGCTTCTGGATTCCAGTGCCTTACCCAACAGGGATGAGCGGGTTTCTGAATCGAGCGCATAGCGTCCGCCGGACGCAGTCCAGCGCAACACCATCTCGCCCTTCAACTGAAAACCATTTTGTGTGGCCTTGACCGCATATACCAGCGTCGCCGGCGGCGGCAACTTAAAGTGGCGCTTGACCGACGGATGATCGGCAGCCAACGCCGGCAAAGACGACACTGCCGCCAGCATCAGCAGCGCCACTATACGGGCAACCCATGTTTTTCGCATTCGCTTACTCCATGATGAATCGTGATCGTTCAACGTGTTTTCTGGCTATGGATATCCGACAGCACCAGATCAAGATAGTCGCCACTCTTTTCCGTATAACGCAATTTCACCGGATACCAGTCCCATTCCGGCGACAGCCAGATATCCAGCGTATGTTCATAGGAACCCGGACGGCGATTATGCACCAGATGCCAGGCTTTCACCTTGCCGAGACTGCTATCGACCTCTTCCAGCGCGAGGACGCGCACATGCCGAACCTCGGCGTCGCGTACGCCGGCAACCACCAGATCGAATTCCGCGCCAGGCTTGATTTTTTCGCTATCACGCCGGCCAATGCCGGCCAATTGCCAGACAACGCTGGCGCGATCCTGTTCGCCCCCCTGACGCAGATACGCTTTGGTCGATGCGGAGAAGCTGACCAGTTTCCCCGCACGCTGGAAATGGGTGTTGGTTTCCGAACGGCGGAACCGCTTTTCCGAATAGATCACAGGCGACACGCCAAAATCGGGATCGATGGTGCCTTCGCTGCGGAAATTCAGCAAAGTCAGGAACAACACGTTGAAATCGCCACTGACGGTGTAGGTCTTGCCGTCGCTTTGCCAGCGTATGCTGCCATTGCCGTACAGGTCCTGTCCTTTGCGGTGCGAATGCGCTTTATATTGCAATTCGGCCGATGGCGGAGCCTGTACCTGATAGCGCGTCGGCACATGAAACGCCAGCGGTTTTCCGTTCCCGTTACCGCCGTTCCCTTTGCCTGAATGCCGGTGTGCCGAGGACGGCGGCGGAATCGTAATCGGCATCGCTTCTTCGACGCTGGTACCGGGTACCTCAATTCCGGCCTGAGCCGATTCGGGGGCGCCCACCCCGCTGCCGCCGTCACCTGCGCCACTGCCTGAACCCGTCCCGCCGGCCGCCGGCTGAGGTACAGGCTGTTCCGGCATCGGCGTGGCAACCGCCTGCTCCGCTACCGCCGGAACCGGCTGCACCGCGGGTTCCGGCTGCGACGCCGGCGCCATCTGCAACTCGGCAGTGACCGTTTTCTGCATTCCGCCTCCCGTTCCGGAACCGGACTTGCGGGCGGACGACAACGCCCAGGTGATAGCGGCCAGATGCAGCACGATGACCAGCACCAGAAGCGGCAGCCGGCGCCGAGGCGAGTTATCTCCGGATGGGAAGGGCAAATTCAACATGGTTCAAGTCTAAACGCATTCCGCGTTTTGTGCGATGACCGGCCGCCTGAACGAAGTTGTTACCGATTGCAAGAATCCGCCGGTTTTTTCGCTGGCGATTGGCTGTTTCGCGCCAGCGCTTGCTACAATCGGACATTCCAAGAAAGCCTTGCCCATGCCGCCCTCATTTGAATCGAAAATCTGTTCCCGCGCCGATCTCGCCGCACGCATCGCCGCCTTGCCGAAACCGGTGGTGCTGACCAATGGCGTGTTCGACCTGCTGCATCGCGGTCACGTCACCTATCTGGCGCAAGCCCGTGCCCTCGGCGCATCGCTGGTGGTCGCGGTGAATACCGATGCTTCGGTCAAGCGGCTCGGCAAAGGTGATGACCGGCCGGTCAACACTGGTGCAGACCGGATGGCGGTACTGGCAGCGCTGGAATCGGTCAGTCTGGTCGTGCCATTCGACGAAGATACCGCACTCGAAGTGGTGCAAACCGCGCGGCCGGATATCTACGCCAAAGGCGGAGATTACGACATGGCTGCCATTCCGGAAGGCCAAGCCGTGATCGCGCAGGGCGGCCAGGCGGTCGCCATCGATTTCGAACACGATCGCTCGACCACGGCCTTGCTCGCCAAGGTGCGCCAGCAGTAATCGTCAGCGCGCCCGGCGCCACAGCCACAACGCCCAGGCAATCGGAATCAGTTCCAGCCAGCTGGTCCAGTGCAACAGGTAATCCAGCCGCCGCGACCCGGTCACCCGTGGCACGATAAACAGCGAATATGGCTCAAAGGAAAACGGCGCCAGCCAGCGGATGCTGCCGGCGATGCTGTCAAGGCACAGGTGGACGCAAGCATTGAACGTGAACGCCAACACCAGTGCGGCTACCATTTTGTTCCGCGCCAGCCGATACCAGACTCCGGCCACAGCCAACAGAACTCCCCAGAAAATCGGGAAGTGGGTTATGTAGGCATGGTGATGATGTTGCTGTTGGTCAATCGTGTAGTAGTACAGAAAATCCAGATCCGGCGCAATCGCCCCCAGCAGGCAGGCCAGCAAGAATGGCTTCCATGAAACTCCCGCAGAAGCAAGGCGCTGGCGCAGCAGCCTGGCAACGACATAACCGGCGGGAAGATGCGCGAAGATCACTCGCTTGACTCCGGTTCGTCGCCGTCCTCAGCGCGCGCGACGCCGTCCGCGGTTAGACCGTTGAAGTCAAACAGTTCCGCATCCATCAGGTGCGATGGCACGACATTCGCCAACGACGAAAAAATGTCGTCGATGCGCCCCGGAAATTTCTTGTCCCATTCGTGCAGCATGGCTTTCATCCGTGGACGTTGCTGATTTGGTTCCAGCCCGCACAAACTGCACGGGATGATCGGGAACTGGCGCAATTCGGCATAGCGCACCAGATCGCGTTCCGGTACATACGCCAGCGGACGGATCACGATGTGCTTGCCATCGTCAGTGCGCAGCTTCGGCGGCATGGATTTCAGCTTGCCGCCGAAGAAAAGATTGAGGAAAAAAGTTTCCAGGATATCGTCGCGGTGGTGGCCGAGCGCGATCTTGGTCGCGCCGAGTTCGCCGGCAACCCGGTACAGGATGCCGCGCCGCAGCCGCGAACACAGCGAACAGGCGTTCCTGCCATCGGGGAAATGCCGTTTGACGATCGACAGCGTATCCTGCCGTTCGATATGGAACGGCACACCGCGTTCTTTCAGGTAATTCGGCAACGCATCTTGCGGGTAAGCGGGAATCACCGGTTCGAGATTGACCGCGATGATCTCGAAATCGATCGGCGCGCGCAGCTGCAACGCCAGCAGGATATCGAGCAAAGTATGGCTGTCCTTGCCGCCGGACAGGCACACCATCACCTTGTCGCCGGCTTCGATCAGGTTGAAATCGCCAATCGCCTGGCCGACCAGCCGACACAGCCGCTTGTACAGCTTGTTGTTTTCGTAAGCGGCCTTGATGGCGCGCTTCGACCGGACAGCGACCTGCACCATCTACATCTCTTCCTTGATGTGGAACACTTCGACGCCGACGCTTTCACAGTCGGCATAGATGTCCGGCTTCTCGGTCGAGACCCGCACCGCGACCACTTTCGGATGCGACAGCAGAATGCGCGCCACATCGTCGCACAGCGTTTCCTGCAACTGGATGTGACCGTCCATCGTGCGCATCACCAGTGCGTCGCGCATGAAGTTGTAATCGACCACTTCGGACACATCGTCGCGCTTCGGGGTCGACCATTCCAGCGGAATATAGACATCGACGTTGACCAGCATCCGCTGCGCGCCTTTTTTCTCGATCTCATCAACGCCGATCTTGACCGGCACTTCAAAATTGCGCAGGAACAGGCGGCGGCATTCGGTCAGCTTGTGGCGATTCAGGGAAGTCAGCATGGTTCAGCCCTTGTTGTGCGTATTGGATTTTGCGACGAACATCACGTCCTGCCGCGTCGGGATCAGATGCTGGCCGCCATCGACCGTAATCCGCGTGCCGGTAATGGCGTGCGACTCGATCAAAAAACAGACGGCAGCGGCGATATCTTCGGGTGTGCTGGACTTGCCCAACGGCGTCGCCATGTGCGCCAGCGCGAATTCCTTTTCGGTCATGTCAGCGGAAATCAGCGTAATGCCGGGCGAAACGCCGGCCACGCGCAATTTCGGCGCGAGTTCTTGCGCCAGCATCACGGTCGCGGTATCGAACGCCGCCTTCGACAGCGTGTAAGACAAGAAACTCGGATTCAGGTTGACCAGCTTCTGGTCGAGCAGGTTGACCACCACCGACTGGCTGCCATCCGGCGTCGTCCGGTGCAGCGCGCGCGCCAGCAGGATTGGCGCGGCCAGATTGGTGCGCATGTGCGCATCCAGCGATTCGTAGGAAAACTGGTCAACACTATCATGTTCGAAGATCGACGCATTGTTGACCAGACAGGATACCGGCCCGAGCGCCGCCACCGCTTGCGGCAGCAGACGCTTGACCGCGGCCTCGTCGGCGAAGTCGCATTCAAGTGCCACCGCTCGCCGCCCCAGGGCTTCGATGTCGCGCACCGTCGCCTGCGCCTCCGCCTCCGAATGGCGGTAATGCACCGCCACGTTCCAGCCGCGCCGCGCCAGCTCGAGCGCAATCTCGCGGCCGATGCGCTTGGCCGCGCCGGTCACCAGTGCTGCCGGTCTGTGTGCTGATGCCATGTTGCCAGCCATATGTTGAAGGAATAATCGCACCGGAAAGGCCGATGCGCCAGATACAATGTCGAAATGACGTTTCCCGAACCCACACCAGACGCGCTCGCTGCGTCCGACTCGTTGCAACAATTGATCGCCCGCGAAATCGGGCAGGGTTCCGGCTGGATGCCGTTCGCCCGTTACATGGATTTGGCGCTGTATGCGCCGGCGCTTGGCTATTATGGCGGCGGCGCGGCAAAGCTGGGCAGGGAAGGCGATTTTACAACTTCGCCGGAGATATCGCCACTGTTCGGCGCGGCGCTGGCGCAGCCGGTCGCGCAGCTACTGGCGCAAACGACGCCGCAGATCCTTGAATTCGGTGCCGGTAGCGGCAAGCTGGCGCGCGATCTGTTGACCGAGTTGGCGCTGCTGGACGTCGCCGTCGAACGCTATGCCATCGTCGAGCTGTCTGGCGAACTGCGCGCCCGCCAGCAACATCTGCTGCGTGATTTCCCGCAAGTCGAATGGCTCGACCGCCTGCCGGACGCCTTTTCCGGCATCGCCATCGGCAACGAGGTGCT
>JAYFNP010000053.1:0-2664 GCA_034933385.1 Burkholderiaceae bacterium
TTCACTGGTTCCCTCGCTCAGCAATGGTTGTTCGGTTTCCCGACGCAAAAAAACCGGCTATGCGCCGGATGAAATATATCAAAATTTTTGCCCTTGGGAAACATTATCTTCTGAACTACTGCGGTTCGGTCTGGTGCAACCTGCGCCTGGCGGTCTCGACCATATTGCCGATGGAGAAGTCGTCAGAGGTAAATTCCGAACTGTCTGCGGTTCCGCTGCTGAAGGCGATGCGGAGTTGCTTGCCTTGGAAGTCGATAACGTGATCCTCGACCACATCCCTGATGCGGTTAATCATGGCCACGGCTTCCGACACCTCCGCATTCACCGAAACGACGATGAATTCCTCGCCATCATAGCGGCCTGCAATGTCATAAGGACGTATGGCGCTGCTGACGATTGTGGCAAATTCACCCAGGACAAGATCACATGCTGCTGGACCATAATTTTCAAGCAGCGCCTTGAAATCGTCGATCTCGAGAATGGAAACGCAATAATTACTGCCCAGACGCGCATATTCCGCATCGAATCCCACCAGTCGGTTGAGGACATAATGCTTGTTATAGATCCCTGTCTGCGGATCGCGTATCGAACGTTCATCCAACCCGCTGCCCTTCTTTCCGCTTCTGAAATGATCACGCAAAATTTCGCGTTCACAGAATGCAGAAATAAGCGCCGAAGCCCCCCGGAGCAAAGCGACTTCGTCGCTGGTCCAGGCGCGGCTGCGCCGACTGTCGTCGAAGCCGGCAAAACCGATGATTTCCTGATCGATTTCGATCGGCCAGGCGAGCACCGCCTGTATGCCATGCGGTCCGAAAACCATCCGCAAATCGTCAGGCAATAATGACACGTCTGGCGCGACAATCTGTCCCTTTTGCGCCAACTCCAGCGACAAGGCGGCATACGAGGAATACGGGACATCCTGCATCCATTGGTGCGCAATACCGTCGGCGCACCACTCGTGAATGTAGCCCATCGTCGATTCGTTCTGACCGTCCAGATAAACATAGGCGCGAGAAAGCTGCAAGCCGGTACAAAGCAGCCTCAATGCATTGCTCAATCGCGTACCGAATTCGTCGCGCGCCACAAACGCCAGTGCTACCTCGGACAGCAATTTCGAATCCATGAACTCCTCCGCCATCACGCCACCAGAATTTCCAGATAGCTGATTGTAAGCCCAATCAAATTGGGGGCTGCAAACGCAAATTGCGCAATATCAACGAATCGTTCATATCGGCCGTAACAAACAGAAAATCATTGCCGCTAACGCGACACGGCTTGGCCGCTTCCACTTTGCCCCGGTTACAGGAGATCGCGGCGCACGCATTCCTTGTGCAGTTCTTCCTGGCTCCAGTTGTTGTAGCCGACGAACCCTTCCATCATCATCGTGGCCAAGGCAATCTTGGCGGCATCGGAAGTCCGGATGAAGGCCACAAAGTATTCAATATCATACGCCACCAGGTTTCTGATCAACGCATCCTTGGAGGTAGCCAATTCGTTGCTCATGTCAGACCTCTGATGGCACGAAAGGATGGGCATGGGACATCCGCAACGGGATGCCGCATACAGCACATCGAATCATGTTGGGCACGCTCACTCCTCGGTAAGGTCATATCGTTCAAAGGTTTCGACCACATCCGGGTTTGAAACCAGTTGCGCTTCGTCATTGGAAATTTTGAGCCAGCGCTCACCACCGATAGGGTCGAGAAACTCATCGCCAATTCGGACAAACTGAAAATTCTGCACCGTCGTATTCCTTCAATAAATGTCTAGACGAATTTTACTCCATGCGGGCCGTACGACCGTGCCAGAATCGGCTATCAAACCGCGTTCAAGACAAGGCTTTCTTCAGATGCGCCCGGTAGCGAATCACGTCGTTTTCGATATCCGGCTGTTTCATCACGTCATTGCAGATGAATGTGGGCAATGGAGACAGGCCGAGAAACTGGTTGGCCTTGTGAATGGGGAAATAGACGGCATCCACCCCTTTGCCTTCGAAAAATTGCCCCGGTTCGGTAAATGCTTCCATCGGTGCATTCCAGGTCACCGACAGCATGTAGGTTTTCCCGTGCAGCATGCCGCCCGAGCCGTACTTCTTGCTTGGATCAGAACGTGTGCGGCCATCATCCCGAAACAGCCGGCCGGCACCAGCAGTAAATACCTTGTCCACATATTCTTTCAAAATCCACGGCTCGCCCATCCACCAGGCCGGAATCTGATAAATGATCGTATTTGCCCACAAATACTTGCCGATCTCTTCCTCAATGTCGTAGCCCTGATCCACATGGGTGATTTTGACGCCATGGCCGACAGATGCCAGCGTCTCTTGCGCCACCTCGCTCAAATAGGTATTCAGTTTGCCACCCGAATGGCCGAACGATTTGGCAGCATTGACGATCAGGATATTGCTCATGCTTGGCTCCTTTATCAGCTTGTATCAAAGCGGGCGCAATGTGCGCCCGCTTTTCACAAACACTATCGAATAGATACAACAGCGGCTTATTCGTATTCTTCAGCGTAATCTTCCAGTGCGGCGCGCACCACATCGAACGCATGCTCCCGGCCATAGATTTTTTCGATGGTCGTCTTCGAAGGTTGACCATACAGCAGCTTGTAGGTCTCGAAATAATGGCGCGTACGCTCCAGCAGCGCGGCGGAAATGTCATT
>JAYFNP010000054.1:0-3473 GCA_034933385.1 Burkholderiaceae bacterium
CGCCGCCGGCGTGAACCGTCCGGACGTATTGCAGCGTCTCGGTCGCTACCGTGTACCTGCCGGTGCGTCTGATCTTCCAGGGCTCGAAGTCGCCGGCGCAATCGTCGACGGCGATCTTGCTGGCAGCGACTTGGTCAAAGGCGACATGGTGTGTGCGCTGCTGCAGGGCGGCGGCTACGCCGAATACTGTACCGCGCCAACAGCGCAATGCCTGCCGATTCCCAAAGGGCTGACTGCGGTTGAAGCGGCCTCGCTGCCGGAAACCTATTTCACCGTCTGGAGCAACGTGTTCGATCGAGGTCGGCTGGCGCACGGCGAAACTTTTCTGGTACAGGGTGGCACTTCCGGCATCGGCGTTGCTGCCATCCAGATCGCGACCGCCCGCGGGCATCGCGTGTTTGCCACTGCACGCACCGACGAGAAATGCCGCGCGTGCGAAGCGCTCGGCGCGGTGCGCGGCATCAAATACACCGACGAGGATTTTGCCGAAATCGTGATGTCGCACACCGATGGCAAGGGCGTCGACGTGATTCTCGACATCATGGGCGGCAGCTACCTGCCGCGGGAAATCGACTGTCTGGCCGACGATGGCCGGCTGGTGCTGATTGCGCTGCTGGACGGCCGCCGCGGCACGCTCGACATGGGGCAAGTACTGCATCGCCGTCTGACGGTCACCGGTTCCACCTTGCGTCCGCGCCCGGTTGAATTCAAGGCAGCGATTGCTGCGAACCTGCGTCGGGAAGTCTGGCCGCTGCTGGAATCCGGCAAAGTCAAGCCAATCATCTTCCAGACCTTCCCGCTCGAACAAGCCGCCCAAGCGCACGCGCTGATGGAATCAAGCGTGCACGTCGGCAAAATCATCCTTGAAGTAGCCTGAAAATACTACGGGCGGTATTTTATAACCGCCCGACAATTCCTGGCCAAACAGCGGTATTTCAGGGCATACCCCCCTTATTTTATTCCCGGTGATAGCGGGTGACCCGTTCGACCTCGTCTTTCGAGCCGAGAAATACGGCAACGCGCTGGTGCAGCTTTTCCGGCTGCACATCCAGAATGCGCTGTTGACCGTTGGTCGCCGCACCGCCCGCCTGCTCGACGATGAAGGCGATCGGATTCGCTTCGTACATCAGCCGCAGTTTTCCCGGCCGATCCGGTTCGCGCTTGTCCGCCGGATACATGAAGATGCCGCCTCGGCTCAGCACGCGATGCACGTCAGTCACCATCGACGCAATCCAGCGCATGTTGAAATCCTTGCCGCGCGGGCCGGTTTTGCCTGCCACCAGTTCGTCGATATAGCGTGTCACCGGCGGATACCAGTGGCGCGCATTTGACGTGTTGATCGCATATTCCTGCGTTTCGTTGGGAATCCTGATGTTGTCAGCCGTCAGTTTCCACGCGCCCATTTCGCGGTCGAGCGTAAAACAGACCACGCCATGGCCGCAAGTCAGCACCAGAATCGTCTGCGGGCCGTACAGTGCATAGCCGGAGGCAACCTGTTTCGCACCCGGCTGCATGAAATCTTGTTCGGTCGGCGAGGTCATTCCTTCTGGCGCTTTCAGCACTGAAAAAATCGTGCCGATCGACGAATTCACGTCGATGTTGCTGGAACCATCGAGCGGATCGAACAGCAGCAGATATTCGCCCATCGGGTAACGATTCGGAATCGGGTGGATGGTTTCCATTTCCTCGGATGCCATCGCCGCCAGATGACCGCCCCACTCGTTCGCCTCGAGCAAAATTTCATTCGAGATCACGTCAAGCTTCTTTTGCACTTCACCCTGGACGTTCTCACTGCCAGCGCTGCCAAGCACGCCAGCCAGCGCTCCCTTGCCGACCGCGAAGCTGATGCTCTTGCAGGCGCGCGCCACAACTTCAAGCAACAGCCGCAACTCGGACGGAACGTTGCCATACTGACGCTGCTGTTCCACCAAATATTGTGTCAAACCGATACGTTTCATTTTTCCACTTTGTCGTTATTGAAATCCGTCATGCAGCATGCGTCAGGCTGCCAGCGATTTGCCGACCACTTCGCGCACGTCTTTCGATAGTTTCTTCGCATTCGCCACTTGCTGTAGCGCCTGTTTCATTTTCTTGCGCAGCGCCGGCGTGAATTTGCGCCAGCGATCCAGGCTGCGCGCCAGCCGTGCAGCCACTTGCGGATTGCGTGCATCCAATGCCAGCACTTGCTGCGCCCAGAACGCATAACCGCTGCCATCCGCCGCGTGGAACCGCGCCGGATTGCCGTTGCAGAAACTGAAGATCAGGCTGCGCGCCCGATTCGGGTTCGACAGCGTAAACGCCGGATGGCGCATCAGTGCGCGCACGGCAGCAACATCCGCCGAGGGGGCCGTCGCCTGCATCGTAAACCACTTGTCGATCACCAGCGCTTCTTTTTCGAATTCGCGGTAAAACTGGCGTAACGCTTTCGCCGCCGCCAGTGCCGCGACCGCCGATCCGGCATGCACCAGCGTTGTCAACGCCGCCGCCCGGTCGGTCATGTTGTCGGCCGTGTCGAATTGCGCTTGCGCCAGCCGCGCGGTCGATTCGTCCGGCCATTCGAGCAGATAAGACAATGCCAGATTCTTCAGACTGCGCTTGCCGCTCGATACCGCATCCGGCTGGTAGGCACCGGTAGTCATGCAGGCTTCGTAAGCGGCCAGGAAATCGCCTTTCAGCGCCTGAGCCAGGCTGGCACGCATGAAACGGCGCGCGGCATGTACCGCCTCCGGATCGACTTCTTCCAGCTGTTCGGCCATCACCGTTTCCGACGGCAGGGTCAACGCCAGCTCGCGGAAAGCCGGGTCGAGCGAAACATCGTTCAGCGTCGCGCGCAATGCGTCGATCACCATTTGATCCAGCGACAGCGGTTCGCCCTTCTCCGCCGCCGCGGTCAGCGCCAGCAGGCGGCGCATCATCAGCCGCTGTCCGGCTTCCCAACGGTTGAAATGGTCGCTATCGTGCGCCAGCAAGTGCGCCAGTTCGGCATCGGTGTACTCGACGTCGAGAATCACTGGCGCAGAGAAATTGCGCAACAGCGACATTACCGGCTTTTCGCCGACCTGCGTAAACGTGAACGTCTGCCTTGCCTTGGTCAACTCCAGCATCGCAGTCATCCCAGCGGGAACTCCAGCCAGATGCAATGGCATGTCACGGCCGTCACGCCCCACCAGCCCGACTGCGACCGGGATGTGCAATGGCAGCTTGTCTGGCTGACCCGGAGTCGGCGCACACGATTGCGTCAGTGTCAGTTTCAGCGTTTTTGTCTGCGCATCGTAACGCGTCACTGCCTTGACGCGCGGCGTACCGGCCTGGCTGTACCAGCGGCCGAACTGCCTCAGGTCACGCTTGTTCGCATCTGCCATCGCCGCACGGAAATCGTCGCATTCGACCGCCTGCCCATCGTGCCGCGAAAAATACAAATCCATCCCCTTGCGGAAACCTTCCGTTCCCAGCAGTGTCTGGTACATGCGCAC
>JAYFNP010000055.1:0-3871 GCA_034933385.1 Burkholderiaceae bacterium
TGCGCCACCAGTTGATCGTACAGCTCATCCGACATCGAAAGCTGGAATTGATTCGACAAAACCTGCCAGATGCGCTTGGCATCGCCAGCCTTGGGCGCTTCATAACGGATGGTGGCGATGCAGCGCGAGGAAATCGCATCATCCACGTCGTCGGTACGGTTGGTGGTCATGAACAGCAGGCCGTGGAAATATTCGAGCGTGCGCAAAAAAGCCGCCACGACCGCATTGTGATCGATGTCGTTGCCACGCCGGCGGATATACACATCGGCTTCGTCCAGCAACATCACCGCCCCCCAGCGCTGAGCACGCTTCAGGATGATTTCCAGATTCTTTTCAACCTCTTCGGAATGGATGCCCAACTGGCCAGAGTGGACGCGGTACAGCGGCCGCCCGACCACCTCTGCGTAGACTTCGGCCGTCAGCGTCTTGCCCAGACCCGGCGCGCCCTTGCACAGGATGGTGGTGCCGCCCGACTTGCCGGAGACGATGTCGTCCATCAGTACGTCCATGTCCTGCGTCAGGATATCGATCAGGTCGCGGTGATGCGGTGGCAACACCAGTTTATCTCTCAAGCTTGGATCGTACTGGTACTCGGCCAGATTATCGACATGGATCCACATGTTAGTGTGCGTTTCCAGATTGAAGCACAGCACCATCGGGTGCATCGGAATGTCCGAAAAATCGAGTCCCTGCAACCGCCAGAACGGCGTATCTTCCTTGGTGAAAAACGTCCTGCGCACCAGGCCTTCATCGTTGATCACTCTTGCCGGTGCGGGAAGCGACAGGCGCTCGGGCGTGTGATACTGCTTGTTCATGTCGACTTCCAGCCCGCAACCCTGCGCGATGAACTGCTTGTTCATCTGCGGCACATACCGGACAAAATCCGCCAGCGAATGTTCATAGGCCGCTTTCAGCTCCGGCGTCTCCTTCATGAAACCTTTGGTTGCGAGGAGGTCGGCGACCTTCTTGTTGCGCACGTCGGCCGCAAAAAAATACAGCACCTTCATGGCCGGCCGCGAATAGTCGTTATTGCTCATCGCAACCGTATTGGCCAGCAGGTGCACCCCGACACACCGATCGCCATTCGACATTTCCTGATGAGTCACATTCGTAACCAGCCAAGGCAAACGCTCACCCTCCGTGCCCATCGAGTAGAGCCAGCCGTCGATCGCATCCCGCTTGATGAATTCGCTGATTACCTGAGTCAGCACTTCCAGATTGGAAATCGTCGCATTCGCCGGATCTTTTTCGGCATTGCGCAATGCCGAAAGCGTGCTGGCAGTGGCGCGCAAGCCGGCTTCGCTCATCTGGGTATGCAGCCAGTCCTTGGCCTCTTCGTCCAATTGGTAAAAATAGACGCTGACGGCGTTATCGTCTCGCAGCAGCAGGTAGTTCGGGATATCCTGTGCCCAGGCGGCATGGACAAACCGCGCCTTTGCCTCTTTGGCAATGGTCGTTGGCAAGTCAATCGATATCCCGTAATACGTTTCCCGACGGGTACTCAGATCTTCAAGGCAGGATGAGTCTTGCATGGTTGTTGTCCTTCGATGGACGGTTCTCAGTAAGCCGGATGGCCTTCACAAACATCATACCGATGTTTGTGAAGCCGCGCTAATCGCTCCACAACTTGCCGGCCGTGGACCAGTTCTCGCGTTTGACTTCCTGCAAAATGATATCCACTGCCGCAGGCTCGCAACCAAGCGTGGAGCAGGCGGCTTCAGTAACTGCCTTTACAAAAGCACGTTTTTGTTCTTGGGTCCGCCCCTCAAACAATTGGACATTGATCGTTGGCATAAATACATCTTTCATGAAAATTGATTTTACCGGCCAAGGAAGAACAGCAACAACTCTTTCCGGCCGGTGCCGGAAACACTTGCGAAAAATATTAGTATAGCCGGCGACGTGCCGCCGCATTCAACATTGTATGCGGTTTGCGCGCATGCCAACGCCAGACACAACAAATCGCAGCAAACCTTTCAGTCTGCTGCGATTCATCGTGCCAGGCATGGCGTCTTGCAAGGAGAGAAGCTACGCTCCTAAGCGGGAAAACGGTAGAAACTGCCCCGGAAAATTTAACGCGCGTGAGCCGAACGCACCGGATGATGGTAATACCCATGGTGGTATCCACCACGGTAATAATATCCGCCGCGATAATATGCCGGACCGTAACCAACATACACCGGTGCCGGGTAATACGCCGGCGCGCTGTAGTAAACCGGAGCCGCGCCATAGTAGGCAACCGGTGCCGGAGCAGGAGCATAGTGAGGGGTGGCCATCGCGGCACCAACCATCATGCTGCCCAACGCGATCCCGGCAATTGCGGCGCCCGCATGTGCCGACGCATTGGTCGCGGCACCCAGGCCCGCCATTGCAACCACCGCGACTGCGATCAGTTTTTTGCCCTTGTTCATATGAACCTCCATCTCATGCTTGCTGTAGTGGGTCACCGTCGTATGACAGCTTCATGACTACACTATAGTGGCAAACGCGGTAAGAAAAGCCTGCCGAAACAAACTCTTACACTTGTTAAGAATGGAAGCATTCAGCACCGCAAACTCGACGAAAACGTGGAAGCAGACAGCGTCTCGACAAAAGCTGCCAACAGCCAGGTCACGTCCGCGCGCCACCGTTGCAATTTCCATTGAAAAAACCCGCCACTGTTCCTACTATTCATAGGGTTAGTACGTGAGCCGCTCACGTTTTTGTCTGCTGTTTACATGTTCTTACCCATCGAGTGCTTCATTTTCCCAGGAGGCCTTTTCATGCCCATTACTAATACATGCAACCACACAAATACCGCTTTCTCAGGCAACACGCGCAACACATGGCGCGCCTGCTGTCTTGTCATGCTGGCAGCCCTCGGCGGCCTGTCGGCAACCAGCACATTCGCAGCTGATAACGGCAGCTCATCGAATGCCAAAGCGGTTTACCAGCAAGATCGTGCCCTGTGCAATAGCGGTCAATCGAATCAGGATCGCGCCACCTGCCTGAAAGAGGCCGGAGCCGCTTATGACGAAGCACGCAAGGGACGAATCAATGATGATCAATCCCAATACAAGCACAACGCCCTGATGCGTTGCGACCGGCTCTCGCATGAAGATCGCCGTGCCTGCCGACGCCGGATAAAAGGCGATGGCATTTCGGAAGGCAGCGTGGAGGAAGGCGGGATTTACCGCAAAATCGTGACGCCCATCCCGCCACAATAACCGGTCGGCGTCTTCAGCCAACTGAAAACGCGCTTGTTTGTAGCGCAGCACATCGCCGTAAGAGAAATACCGCTGCTCTTGATACGTAAGCGGGATTGGCGACCCAGACAGATCGGCTCACCAATCCCGCACCACTGGCAACAGCCATCGCTTGCCTTGTTCCGTCATTTCGATGCAGCACAGTCATTTCGGCTCGCCAATAGCGCCGCTGCAGCCGTTACCCCCCGGCGCTATAATCGATTCACAAAGTAACGACTGCCAGTTCACCTCGTTATGGAGAATCGCGCACTCGCAAGAGAAAGACAGGCTGCATGCCCCAAGCGGAAAAATTCAACACATGGAGTCACCTCGTCGGCGCAGTGCTGGCGCTCGCGGGGACGGTCGTGCTCATCGTGTTCGCCTCGCTGCAAGCCGACCCGTGGAAGGTAACCAGCGTTTCTGTTTACGGTACCACGCTGATCCTGCTCTACATTTTCTCAACGCTTTACCACGGCATCCAGGGACGCGCCAAAACCATCTTGCGGGAACTCGATCATCAAGGCATTTACCTGCTGATCGCCGGCAGCTACACCCCTTTCTGTCTGGTGACCTTGCGCGGCGCCTGGGGATGGTCACTGTTTGGTGTAGTGTGGGGACTGGCCGTGCTGGGCATCATTCAAGAACTG